>JBDTUW010000445.1:0-4515 GCA_040007555.1 Acidobacteriota bacterium
GGTAGGATTTGAGCGATGGCGGGAGGGACGAGGGCAAAGCGGGGTACTCGAGTGGGTAAAGGCGGGGAATTTGACCCGGCCCGTTTTTTTGTTGCCCTCTCGGACCGCACGAGGCTGCGGCTCATCAATCTCATGCAGAATGAAGAGGTCTGTGTCTGTTTCTTTGTCGAAGTCCTCGGCGAGAGTCAGCCGAAGGTTTCACGTCACCTCGCTTACCTCAGACGCGCCGGCATCGTCGCTGCTCGCAGGGACGGCAAGTGGATTCACTATCGCCTGACACCACCCGCAGAACCCCTCGCCGCCCGCATCCTGGCCGACGTCCTCTCATGGCTCAAAGCCGATGACAAAATGCGCCAGGACAGAGCCCAGTTGGTGAAGGTCTGTTGCGCGATCTCCCCGCCCGTTCCCCTGCTTGGCGCCCCCAAACCCGCGACTCTCACTGTTGCCTCCTAGAACCGATTCCTTTTTTGTTTCCTCCGCTTTCCCTCACCAGCCTGCACCACTCCGAGTACGCCTTGCCTGACGAACCAAAGCTTGACAGCCCGTAACAGTGCGCTTAGAGTTGACATTCTGTCGAAAGCGCCTGTCGGAACCGCGTTTGGATAATTAATTGGGGAGTTGATGGAGATTCTTTTAGCAGATAGTCTGGGTTTCTGCATGGGTGTCAAACGCGCCGTCGATCTCGCCTATCGTGCCCGCGAAAAAGCAGACCTGCAGGCAGTAGTCACGCTGGGACCGCTCATCCACAACGCGCAGGAGACGGCTCGCCTCGCCGCTGACGGAATCCGAATGGTCGAGGTCGATGCGATTCCGGAGGACAGTATCGTCGTCATCCGAGCTCACGGTGTCCCTCCGCAGTCTTACAATGAATTGAAAGCGCGTGGGTTACGCGTCATGGACGGAACCTGCCCCTACGTTCACTATTCGCAACGCAAAGCCACCGAACTCAAACAAGAAGGCTACACGGTAGTCATCGTCGGTGATCGGGATCACCCCGAGATCCGCGGCATTCTGGGCTATATCGACAACGACGCCTACGTGGTCAAATCCGTAGGTGAGGCCGAGAGTTTGCCTTCGCTCGACCGTATCGGAACGATTGCGCAAACGACGATCAGCCCTGAAAAATACGCCGCGATTATTGCTGCCCTGAAGCAACGAGCCAGGGAAGTCAAAGTGTGCGAGACGATTTGCGATGCGACTGAGGAGAATCAGGCATCCGTGCGTGAACTAGCGGAGGAAGTGGAAATTCTCTATGTCATTGGCGGTCGGCACAGCGCGAATAGCAACAAATTGGTCGAGAATGCCCGATTGAACTGTTCGCGTGCTCTGCTGATTGAGACACCTGAAGAGATCGACCCGACGGACCTGATTGGCGTGGATCGCGTCGGGGTGAGCGCTGGAGCGTCGACCCCGGATTGGATGATTCAGCGGGTTGTCGAACGTCTGCGCGAGGTCGAGCGAGAGCATTTGGCCGTCCGCGCGTGATCAAAAAACCATTTGCCTAAATTGCAATCGCCACAACGGGTTTGGCAAATGACGCCCAAAGGTTTATGATTCAGGTTCTCTGAACGAGATTCAGTTGCTGAGTCCCTCGAAAGGGCTCGCATAGTTTGTTAGGAGGAAGTCCAGTTTCAATGTCAACTACGATCCCTGACCCACACGCTGCCGGTGTGAGCGCCGAGGCCGAACCAGCCTTGACCCCCGCCGAGAGCGCCGAACCCACCTCGACCCCGGAGGAAAATGCCGTAACGACCGCGCCACTTGAAGTTTCTGCTTCAGTACCAGAAGAAGATCCTGCTCCAGCCGCGGCCGCAGACCAAGACCCAGTTGCCGACCCAGTTGCCGACCCAGACAACGACCCAGACAACGACCCGGATAACGATCCAGATGGTGACGCCAATGCCAATGAGAATGGCGAGTTTGGAATGGAGGATTTTGGGGCCATTCTTGACCGTCATGAAAAACAACATCACGCTGAGATAAGCGAGGGTGAAGTTGTCAAAGGCACGGTCGAAAAGGTTACCGACCAGGCGGTAATCATTGATATCGGCTTCAAATCCGAAGGAATCGTCTCTCTTGAAGAATTCCGAGACGGCGATCGGATTACAGTCAAGCCGGGTGACCAGGTCGATGTTCTCGTCAAACAGCTCGAGAACAGCGAAGGTTACGTCGAGTTGTCGCGCGCCGATGCGATCCGCATGCAGACTTGGGATCACATTGAACAGGCCTATCGCAACGGAACAAATCTGACTGGCAGAGTCATGGACCGCATCAAGGGCGGTCTCCGAGTGGACATTGGCGGGATCGCCGCCTTCCTCCCGGGCAGTCAGGTCGATGTTCGGCCCGTCCGCAATCTCGACAGCTTCCGCAATAAAGAGATCGACGTTCGCGTTCTCAAGGTCAACAAGAAACGCGGCAATATTGTCCTCTCGCGGAAAGCTGTGCTCGAGGAGGATCTGGCTTCACGCAAGACCGATACTCTCAAGAGTCTCGAGGATGGAATCATTGTCGACGGTCAGGTCAAGAACATCACCGAATATGGTGCATTCGTCGATCTGGGCGGAATCGATGGCCTGCTGCACATCACGGATATGTCGTGGGGCCGGATTCAAAATCCCAGCGAGATATTTAAGGTAGGCGAGACCATTCAGGTCAAAGTTCTGAAGTTCGATCGTGACCGCGAAAGGGTCAGCCTCGGGTACAAGCAGCTTCTGCCCGACCCCTGGGCAACGATTGGCGAGCGTTATCCGATCCAGTCCCGCGTCAAGGGCAAGGTGGTTTCCCTGACCGATTACGGCGCTTTCATCGAACTCGAACCCGGAATTGAAGGGCTGGTGCACGTCTCGGAAATGAGCTGGTCCAAGCGTGTTAAGCACCCGTCGAAGCTTCTGCTCGTGGGTCAGGAGGTCGAGGCCGCAGTGCTTGAGGTGGACGCACACAATCGACGGATAAGCCTTGGTCTGAAGCAGATCGAGACCAATCCGTGGGATACGCTCAGCGAGCGATATGCCGTTGGAATTCGCGTCAAGGGACGCGTTCGCAACCTGACCGACTTCGGTGCTTTTGTTGAAATCGAAGACGGGATCGACGGCCTGGTTCACGTTTCAGATATCTCCTGGACCAAGCGGATCAAGCATCCGAGCGAGGCCCTCAAGAAGAACCAGGAGGTCGAAGCGATGATCACCGCCATCGACATCGAGAATCGTCGGCTTTCGCTGTCCATCAAGGACCTCGAACCGAATGCGTGGGATGTCTTCTTCGACACTCACCGGCCCGGTGATGTGGTTAGTGGCAAGGTGACTCGGTTTGCGAATTTCGGTGCTTTCGTCGAGCTTGAGGACGGGATTGAGGGACTCTGTCACGTCTCTGAACTCTCGGATCAGCACGTCGAGAAACCCGAGGATGCCGTGAAGATCGGCCAGAAGCTGGCCTTTAAGATACTCAAAATGGATCGCGAAGCCAAGAAGATCGGTCTTTCCGCGCGCGCTGTCGGCAAGGATGAGCCGATCATCGATGTCCGAAGTTACACTTCTTCGGATAGCGGGATGGCCAGTCTCGGTGAGATCGCTGACTTTAATATCGCGAGTGATGGCGATAATAAGACCTAGGTCCTGGCGACCGGCAGGTATAATGAAGAAGTGGCGGGGGGCCGGGCTCCCGCCGCTTCATTTCTGACTGTCGGAGCCCGTCCCCGGTTCCGACCTATCGTTGCCACTCCCTCCGTCCGGCCGTCTCGGCGAATATCTCGTATGAAAAGAAGTAGCCTCATCTGGATCCTCGTCCTGGCAGGCGTTTTGATCGCAGGCTTTAGTCTTGTGCTCATCGTCGGTGCTCTTGTCATGTCCGAAGACGGGGGCTTCAGTGGTCTCGGCGGTGATCGTATTGCAGTCATTCCCATCGAGGGCGTCATCGACGACAATATGGCCAAGCGTGTTAGTCGTCATCTCAAGCAATACGGCGAGGACAGAGGTATCAAGGCAATCCTGCTCCGCATCAACAGTCCCGGCGGCGGCGTCTCGGCGTCGCAGGAAATTCATCGTGAGGTAAAGCGGGTTCGTGATGAGCATAAGAAGAAGGTAGTCGTTTCGATGGGATCGGTAGCCGCTTCGGGTGGTTACTACATTGCCTGTCCTGCAGACAGGATTTTCGCCAACCCAGGCACGGTGACAGGGAGTATCGGAGTCATCGCCGAGTGGATAAATATCAAGGAGTTGGCGACCTGGGCAAAGATCAAGCCTGAAGTCTTCAAAAGTGGCGAGTTTAAAGACACGGGATCGCCGACCAAGGATTTGACGCCGCGTGAGCGGGAGTATTTTCAAGGCATGGTGAATGAGCTCTACAATCAGTTTGTTGTCGCAGTTACTGAAGGACGACAGGGACATAAAGAGCTCAACGAGGAAGGCGTTCGGAAGCTGGCGGACGGGCGCGTTTTTACAGGACAGGCCGCTGTCGAAAACGGGCTGGTAGACGAAATTGGCAATTACGAGGATGCGGTCAGGCAGACGGCTCGCCTGG
>JBDTUW010000446.1:0-4492 GCA_040007555.1 Acidobacteriota bacterium
CTGTGCGCCCCAGGTTCACGGATGCGACGATCCAGGGAACGTGGAAGGGCGAGATGACCCGCGGCGCGATGAAGATGGAGCAGCAGTTCGATATCGTCGGCTCCAGCTTCCGGGACGAGGCACTGCGGTTTGCAGAAAAAGGACAGGATGCGCGGAAGATTGAGCTGTCTTCCTATCTCATGCAGTTTCAGCAGGACACTCGCAAGGTCAATGTCGGCCACACCGCCTTCGGTTCCCAGCGACATCTGATCAACAACTTCAGCAGTCGCGGATTCTCATTTGTCCTCCCAATAAGCAAGCGACTGGACTTCTCGCTCGCGACGATGAATTCGACCAACATCGTCGGATTCGACAATTTCCTCGGAATTGGTAATCGTCGCCACCGCCTCTTCAGCGGCATCCTCGGATTTGAAGCCCTGGAGCAACGCCCGGGTGGACTGCGGTTTGAGACGGGTGTTTCTGACGCCTGGTTCTTGTCCAACCGGCAGAACTTCAATGAATCGAATATCAACGATTCTGAACGCAGCCGTGGCTACAGCCTCCGTGTGCTCGCCAAGAACAAGTCTGAGCGAGCTCGCCTGGACGCCGGATTTACGCGCAGTCGGTTTTTCAATCCGAACGACCCGCTGCTCAATCAGAATGCAAGCGACGTCGTTCAGACCAGCACCACGACGCGCAATGCGCGGTACGCGGATGCTGGTTTCGATTTGCTGAAGGCCTTTGTCTTCTCGAAGCCCAAACCGGCGACACCAGCTGACGCAGACACCTCCAGTCAAACTGCACAGGCCGCGCAGCCGCCCGCGCCGCTTGGGGATCTAAAGACATTCTCACTGACGCTCAACTTGCGACACGAAAGAGTCGATCCTCTTTTCCGCAGTATTGCGGCCGCTGCACAAGCAGACCTGCAGCAGAACATCGTGGAAATGGTCGGCGCCTTCGGTGAGCTGACCTTTACCGCAGCTCATACTCAGTTCAACGACAATCTGGCGGGAATCAAGACAATCCTCCGAACCAACACCCGGCGGACGGCGGCGGCTGTGACCACACCCCTGCTTGGTTTGTTCAGCTCGAGGGCCCCCGTCACACCGAACCCCTTTCTGCCACGAATTGGCTATACGTTTGAAAGGACCCGCGCTTCGGCCGATTTCATTCCGATCGGTGGCGGATTCGATCAACCAGGTGCTATCCCCGATCAAGCAAACATTAACCAATCGTTCACCAGCGAATGGGAGTTCAAGGAGCTCCGTCTGTCGTATCGGCTGAACCATACGCTGCTCGACAATCGGGCGCGCGGCCGGGAAGCGGCCGACCAACGAAACTTCGTCCACAACGTCACCGTTGGCTGGACTCCGAAGCCAACACTTGAATTAAACGTCGATATCAATTTCGAAAATGCCAATAACCGGGAACAGGTGAACACGGATCGCAATCTGCGATTTGGCCTGATCGTCAACTGGCAGGCGACCAAGAGGCAGAACATCAATGCGACCTTCTCGACGATCGGCGCCGGCGATCTTCGCCGAACAAACGAAAGCCGCAACGCAGAATTCGATCTGCAGTGGAATTATCGGGTAACACGCGAGAACGAGAACCGGTTCAAGAAGGTGCAGATGGTCTACTTCGTGCGCTATTCGAATCGCTTTGCGCGGACGCGCAACTTTATCGAGAACGTCAACAACCTGACGCGTCTGAACACCTTCAACACTGGTTTGAACTTCATCTTCTTTTAGTCCTCAGCTACGCGGTGCAATCACTCGCAAACAATCGCAGTAAAGGCGGACTCGCGGGATTCAGTGGAGGCAATAGTGACGAGATTAAAAGCGACAATCTTCCTGCTCCTTTCTTTGGCCGTGCCAGTCGCGGCGCAGAACGAGATCAGAGTCAGTCCGAGGAGCGTCAATGTCTACAGTCAGGGAGCGACCACCGTCTTTCTGACTTACGGCAACCTGGGCGATTATCGGCCCGCGGAGACGCAGTGGTGCGGCGATATCACGCCGGCTGGCATCGGATCGGCCTGCGTCCCGGGAACTGTCTACGGAACGCTGCCAAGCCGCTACGATATTTCGAGGCGGAGTGGAGTGGGCGGATACACCGATGTTGTGTCGGTGCCGGCAGCCGTGGCGCGAAAGGCCTATCAGGCTGCCGCGCGTGGCGAGGGTTCTGAGTTCTACTACGTCCGGAGATTCGTCAATCCAAACGGCGGCCCTGATCAGTTTGTCGCCGTCACGATGCGGCTCTCGGGCAATGGGGCGGGAACGCCATTCTCGCTGACTGACGTGCAGCTCGGCTTCGGTGCCAGTGTCGGTCTAACCGCAAGTGGGCAGGACCCGTTGGTTGCCTTTGTCGAGCCCACCGGAAAGCTCCCCTCAATCCGCGCTGAGATCAAGTACACCGGGACCGGGCGCCTTCGCGGCCGATGGGAAGTTGTTCGTCCGGGCGATCCATTGCCGAGCGAGCGCGATCTGCTGAGCGAGGCCTCGCTGCCGGTTGAGGAGCGGGGTTCACAGGCCCGGTTCACCCAACTGGGGCGTTTCAATGTCTTTTTGGCTCCGGGCGGGCGCTTCACCCTGACAGGCCCCGACGCCTCTCGAATTCCAAACAAAGTCCCGGGTCAGTATCTGATCCTCTTTCGCATCGAAGCGACCAATGATCCGGAGAATGAGTCGAATCTTTCTGCGGTCGGATCGGGTGGAAGCATCATTCAAAGTGGAGGAGCAGCGGGCTTTCCAATGCCTGTCCTGCGGTATGTTGTCGGCGGTGGAAACAACGTGCAGAACGTGTCTTCGAGCGCTGGCGGTCAATTTACTTCTCTGCTGCCGAGGGATGGAACGACGATCGCGGCGAACCAGGTAGTCGAGTTCGTCTGGACGGAAGTACCTCAGGTTGGCCTGTATCGCCTGGAGATCGAAGACGACGCAGGCAAGCTGATCCATTCGGCAATGGTGAAACCGGCGCTGCGAAGGTACCGCGCTCCTTCGTGGCTAAAGGCGAAGGCAGGTGGCTCAAGCCTTCGATGGCGTGTCGTTGCACTCGATCAGGCAGGCGTCCAGATGGCTGAAACGCTTAGGCAGAGACTGCGACTGAACTAGAAATGGCCAGTGGTCAGTTGTTAGTGGGTAGTACCGCCTTAGGCGGAATGGCTCGGAATCGGAAGGTTCCGCCTAAGGGCGGTACTACCCACTAACAACTGACCACTGACAACTGACAACTTCCAACTGACAACTTCCAACTGACCACTTCCAAGGGAGACAACTATGTTGCACACCACTTCAAATCGATTCCGCCAGGGAATAGTGCTCACTTTTGGCCTGCTTGTCATCGCGTTGGCCGTCTTCGCGCAGGCCCCCGGAAAGAAAGAAGCCCAAAAGAAAGAGGACAGCAAGCTGACGCTAAACGACGTGCTTGTGCGCGAGGGCAAGGGCGGCCTTCGTCTGAAAGACCCGAGCAAGTTTGAACTCGTCAAACAAGGTAAGGGCAATTTCGAGGTCCGCTTTAAGACAAGCAAAACGCTACTTGGCACTGGCGGTTGCGGTTCCTGTCCGGGCGACAGTTGTGACTTCCTCTTCGACACGCCAACTTCGGGCAGGTGTCACGGTTGCGGAGGCACAAAGGATTGCACCCTCAACCCATTTTAGTCCCCGATTTTGCCGGAACCGTTACGGGAACAATTGCGCCGCGGTCCCGACGCGACGTCCCGATCGAACCTTATGGAGGCCCACAATGACTCGAAAGATCCTTATTCTGCTCACTATCCTGGTCGTCTCAGCATCCTCGGGACGTTGGATGCAGCGGCAACAAGCCGGGCAAATTGCCGGCGCTAATGTCATCGCAAACCCTGAACAACTCCCGGCAATTTGCCGCTCAAATCTCACCGTCAACAGCGTGGAACTAGTTGAGCGCGGTGTGACTTCGGAAACGTTTCTCGTCAAGTGGGCGTCGCCGGAACTGTCTTGTCTGGTAAAAGCGGCAGTCACGGTCGTGGTCAGGCGTCGCGATGGCTCGACGGAGAGCAAGACCGAGTTTGTCGACAACACGCGCCAGGCTAGCGTCAGGGTGTTTGGCTCGCGCAGTGACAACCCTGGTATTCAAGCCACAGCGACAGTGATTGTCAATGGCTTGCAAGGCACAATAGTCAACAAAACCGTGAGTTTTTAGCTGCGCCCAAATCGGTTAGCGCTGGAGAGAAAACATGACACTGCAAAATAGACTCTTCTGGTCGGGCATGCTGGTAATTGTTGGCGTCGGATTTGGGTGGGGTTACAGCCAACCATTACCGCAGGCCCTGGCTGCGCCCGCTCCCTCGATTAACTATCAGCCATCAACCAGCGACGAAACAGTCGCGCCTGTAGCACTCATACAAGGCCAGGGTAGCTGCAGCCCGGAAGTTTTCATGCAAAACATCGAACGCACGGAAATTGGCACGGTAACAGAAAGCTTTGTCGTGACTTGGGCAGCTGGTGGGGCGTGTATCAACAAATTCGAGGTCAGCCTG
>JBDTUW010000447.1:0-4481 GCA_040007555.1 Acidobacteriota bacterium
TGTCGTCCAGCTCATGCCGATCGCCGAGTTTCACAATGATGAAGCCAATGACCGCTATGGTTGGGGATACGATGTAGTGCATTTCAACTCGCCGGATGGATGGTATGCGACCGAACGATGGGACGCCCGTCGTGTGGCGGAGCTGAAATGCATGGTCGATGCGCTCCACCGGCACGGCATGCGAGTGACGCTCGATGTTGTTTTCAATCATACGTTCGAATCTCTGACCAAGCGCCGCGTCTATAGCTTTGAGGGTCTGGTCCCGGGCTACTACTACCGACTGCGCCATGACGGAAGTTACTGGAATGGATCGGGAGTTGGTAACGAGTTTCGCAGCGAAGCGCCGATGGCGCGGCGATTCATTCTGGATTCGGTCAAGTACTGGGTCGAAGAGTATAAGGTAGATGGGTTTCGTTTTGATTTACTTGGTCTGATCGATGTCGAGACTGTCGCCCTGATTGCTCGCGAATTGCACGCGATTGATCCCAATCTGTTGATTTATGGAGAGCCGTGGGCCGGTGGAACGACGCCGATTGAAATAACGCATAAGGGGCGGCAGCGCGGGCGCGGGTGGAGCGTCTTCAACGATCACTTTCGTGATGCATTGAAGGGGAATGTGTTTGATGCGCGAGCTTCCGGCTTCGTCCAATCGGGCCGTGAAGTCTCCGCCGTCAAGAGTGGCATGCGCGGTTCGATCGACGACTTTGCCGAGAGTCCGCTTGAGAGCATTAATTACGTTGAGTGCCACGACAACCATACTCTCTGGGATCGACTCTTGATCAGCACTATCGATAACGCTTCAGTGACCAATGATGATCGACGGGCAATGGACAAGTTGGCGGCAGTCGCGGTCCTGACTGCGCAGGGGATACCATTCATTCACTCCGGTCAGGAGTTCCTCAGATCCAAGGGCGGTGATCACAACAGCTATGACAAGCCCGACTCCGTTAACATGATTCGCTGGGCGCAAAAGGCGCTGAATTTCGATGTTTTCAGATACTATCGAGGTCTGATCTTATTGAGGAAGATGCACCCGCTTTTTCGTTTGTCAGAAGCGTCGGAAGTTCGCCGGGCTGTGTCCTTTCTCGATGATCAGCTCGGCCTCGAGGTTCCTGCCGGCTGCATTGCTTTTGAAGTGATTGACATCAATGCGCGCGACACCTGGTCGCGTGCATTGATCCTGCTCAATGCGCAAAAGACTGTAGTGGAGTTCGCTATCCCCGCCGGAGAATGGCAGGTGTTTGGTGATGAGTCGCGGGTGCGCGACTGGCCGCTGGACTATACCAGCGCGGAGTTTACCTCTCGTTCCGCGATCGTCGCGCCGTCGAGCGCGCTTATTCTGGGGGAAGTGCGGCACGGTCGATTAGGCGACCAGGCCCGATAACGCGGTGACAACGCCACGATAACCCGACGATGAAGCGGACATTTCCGCAGTCAGGATGCAATGACTTCTGAACTTGAAATCGCAACACTCGGCGGAGGCTGCTTCTGGTGTCTCGAGGCTGTTTATAACAACCTTCGCGGCGTGCAAAGTGCGGTCTCCGGTTACACAGGCGGTGAGTCGGCCAATCCAACCTATCATGACGTCTGTTCCGGATTGACCGGACACGCTGAAGTGGTACAGATCACGTTCGATCCAAAGGAGGTCAGCTTTCATGACATCCTCGAAGTTTTCTTTACGATTCATGATCCGACGACGCTTAACCGCCAGGGGATGGATGTCGGGAGTCAGTATCGGTCGGCGATTTATTATCACGAAACGTCGCAAAGGTCTGAGGCAGAGAAGGTGATCGCCGAGATCGAAACCGCGGCAATCTACGCGGATCCGATCGTCACCGAGGTAACACCACTGGAAACGTTCTATCCAGCCGAGGATTATCACCAGCGGTACTTCGAGAAGAATCCGGATCAGGGCTATTGTCGCGCCGTTGTCGCGCCGAAGGTCTCCAAGTTTCGTCAGCGGTTTATCGAACGTCTCAAACAGTAATTCAAGATGAAGAGGATCAGCTCATTTGCTGCGATTGTTTCGCTTTTAGCCGGAGTCGTCGTCTGGGCGTCGAACGCGCGACCGAGTCCGTCCCTCGATCCGGTCGTTCTTGCCCGCGAGGTGATCATCAGACGTGACACCTTCGGCATCCCGCACATTCTTGGCAAGACAGAGGAAGCGGCGTCATTCGGGCTTGGATTTGCTCAGTCGGAGGATCACGGGATCGAGATTGCCCGCCGCTTCATCGGTGGCCGTGGAGAGATGGCGAAATACTTCGGTCAGAGCCTGGAGGCCGATCTTCTGATCAAACGCTTTGACAATGCCAACGCGGTGCGAAAGGGGTTCCGTGAAATGGATCCGCTCGCTCAGCGGATCATTACTGCTTACGTTGCCGGGGTAAATTACTACTTTGCGCAGCACCGTACAGATTTGCCGTCGTGGATCCCGATCTTCGAACCTGAAGATGTGCTGGCGAACTATCGCGCAGGCTTACTAAGGTCACTTGTCGACCCGGCCACGATCCGGGCGCTACGCGCAAAGTACGAGCAAGCCTCCGTTCCATCAACCCCTGGTGGAGGAGCTGAGGGTCAATTCGCGGGAGACCAGGACGTCCAGGACGATGACGGATCGAATGCTTTTGCGCTTTCGCCGTCCAGGACAACGTCGGGCAACGCGATCCTTCTCGGAAACCCGCATCTAAACTGGTCATCGCTCTACTGGGAAGCTCAGGTAACAGTTCCGGGAAGAATAAATTTCTTTGGCTCGACCCTGGTGGGGATCCCGGTTCTGCGCGCGGGCTTCAATGAGCATCTGGGATGGGTGACGACAAACAACAATCCAGATCTTGAAGATATCTATGCACTCAAGCTCGACCCATCTCAGGCTGACAGTTATATCTTTGAGGGTCGGTCGCGCCCGCTGGTTAAGAAAGAGGTGACGGCAGAGGCGAAGGGCCCGGATGGTGTTGTCAAAGTGGAGAGTCGCAGCTACTGGGAATCGCATCTGGGGCCAATCATCCATCGAAACGCGACATTGGCTTTCGCGGTTCGTTCGACCACGGTAGATTCGTTGCGAATTTTCGAGGGATTCTATCGCTTGAGCCGGGCCCGTAATTTGCGGGAGTGGCTCGAGGTCATCCAGATGAATCTGCTGCCGACCTCCAACTATACCTACGCTGATGCGGCAGGTAACATTCTCTATCAATGGAACGGTCGCGTGCCGAAGCGGCTCGATGATGGCACAAGCTACGATCTGGATGTGCCTGCGGAGACCTCGAAGTATGTCTGGAACAGTCTTCATCCAGTTGCAGAGCTGCCACGTGTTCTCAATCCCTCGGGGGGGTATATTCAGAACTGCAACAATCCACCCTGGTTTGTTTCCCTTCGCGATCCGCTTGATCCGAAGCGGTATCCCTCTTACTTCGAGCGTGGCGAGTTGGGGCTCCGGCCGCAAATGACGCTGGAAATGCTTGAAAGCCGGCCAAAGTTCTCCTTCGAGCAGGTGAGGGAATTGAAATACAACACGAGGATGCTGTTGGCTGACCGCGTCAAACCCGATCTTCTACGCGCGCTGAAGTTGCTGCCGCGGCGATCAGAGGATTTGAATCGAGGCCTCGCCGTTCTCGAGGCGTGGGACAATCGCGTCTCGGCCGAGAGCCGCGGTGGAGTTCTTTTCCAGCGTTTCTGGGATCAGTATCGGTTGGGTTTGAAGCAACCGTTCGGGACCCCGTGGAGTTCGCTCAATCCGGCGAGGACGCCGACTGGCATCGCCGATATCGAAAAGGCAATCACGAGTTTTGAGGCTGCGGTGGGTTGGACGCGCGCAACGTATGGCTCGGAAGCTGTTCCCTGGGGTGATGTGCATCGCTTTCGATTCAGGGACATCGATTTGCCCGCAGATGGAGCGAGCGGAGCATACGGGCTCTTTCGTGTCATGGGTTTTCGCGACCAGGACGGGGGCAAGAGACTGGCTGGATGGACAGCAGACGGAGAGCCGCTCATGGGATTTGGTGACGGATGGGTATTGTCGGTCGAGTTCTCGCGGCCAATTGTTGCTTACTCCGTTCTTGCCTATGGGCAAACGACCAACTCGGCATCACCTCACAGCAGAGATCAGATTGGCCTCTTCGCGAAGCACTCGTACAAACGAGTATGGTTTACGGAGTCCGAGATCAAGTCCAACCTCGAGCGAACCTATCATCCCTGACATCTTTCCGGGGCGGTCCGTGTCTCGGAGACTGACACACAAAGAGTAGCGGGTCGGTTTCACTGACCAAGGGTCACGCGACACGCGCCAGATGCTTTGCCTTGGCGTAGCTAAGTCCATTGCGGGTGCGAACTAACGCGTGGAATTTTGCAGGTCCCGGTGTTAGACTTCCGGGAGCGAGCGATGTGCGGCGGATCCTGAAGGCAATCACGGGTACAGCGGGCGGCGGGCTGCGCTGGTCCGGACGACGAGAGTGTGCGACGGATGTTACTTGTCCTTCCTCGCGCAC
>JBDTUW010000448.1:0-4474 GCA_040007555.1 Acidobacteriota bacterium
GGCGCAAATGAACTGAAACGAAAAGGAACGGCCTACATCCTCGCATTTGGGGTCAACCGGTACGCCAATGATCAATACAACCTCAAGTATGCAGTTCCCGATGCGCGATCTTTCGCGGAAGAACTTCGCCTGCAACAGTCTAAGATCGGCCAGTATCAGAACATCGAAGTGATCGCCCTTACGGATCAGGAAGTGACAAAAGAGAACATCCTGCTTGCGCTGAAGGGGCTTGCGAGTTCAAGCCCGGTAGCGCTTCCGCCAGTCCTTTCGCGGATCAAACCGGCGCAACCCGAGGACGCGGTGATCATCTATTTCGCGGGGCATGGGACGGCGCGTGGAGCACGGTTTTATCTGGTGCCTCACGACCTCGGCTACACTGGTTCACGAACTGCAGTCAATGCGGAAGCGGTAGAGACGATCCTTGCTCACAGTGTTTCGGATCTTGAACTGGAGGCCGCGATCGAAGGACTCGATGCGGAAAGGCTGCTGCTTGTCATTGACGCCTGCAACTCGGGGCAGGCGCTCGAGGCAGAAGAAAAACGCCGCGGCCCAATGAACTCGAAGGGTCTGGCTCAGCTCGCTTACGAGAAGGGCCTATACATTCTGACAGCGGCGCAAAGTTATCAGGCCGCTTTGGAAGCGTCAGAGCTGGGGCACGGCTATCTGACCTACGCCCTCGTGGAGGAAGGTCTGAAGCGAGGACTGGCTGACCGCGACGCGAAGGATGGCGAGATCCTCGGCCGCGAGTGGTTCAATTATGCGACCGAACGAGTGCCGCAAATGCAGGAGAAAGGGATGAAGGCATCCAGACTGCTTCTCTTCGTCGAAGGCGAGGAGGAGATCAAAGACCCATCGAAACGCAGTATTCAGCGGCCAAGAGTCTTCTACCGCCGCGAGCTCGAGACGCATCCAATGGTCATCGCGAAACCGTAACGACCGGCATGCGTGAGCGTGATTTCTGCGAAGATTTGAGAGAAAACCGATGTTAAAGCTATTACTGGTTCTGACCCTGGCGTTGAGTGCGACGCTGTCTGCGACGGCCGGATTTGGCCAGGATGAAGCGCCGCGACAGCTCTGGGATTCTCAGTTCCTGAAGAAGCGGACACCGCCAAAATCCCCCTCCGCGGTGCCTCGCAAATCAACGGGCTATCGGCGCGCAACGCCAAAGGCCGAGGCGATCGAGGAGACAGCGAATGGTGAAGTAGTCGGTTTGACGATCTGGCGGCTGCGACAGGCACGTGACGCCGACAACAAGGAGGCCCGGCTGCTGCTGCAGGAGGAGCCTGGCGGCGAGGCAGCAGAGTTCACGCCCGAGCGAGTCGAGTCAGAGACACCCTTTGCTGCCGGAGATAGAGTTCGCTTGAGCATCGAATCTCCGCGCGATGGCTATCTCTACGTCATCGATCGGGAGCAGTATGCGGACGGCACTCTGAGCGATCCGTATCTCATTTTTCCGACGATGCGAAATCGCAATGGAGACAACGCGGTCAAGGCAGGAAAGGTAATCGAACTCCCGGGCCGTTCGGCCTTTCGGTTGACGCCAATGCGTCCAGATTACCAGGGTGAGGTCCTGACGCTGATCGTCTCGGCGACGCCACTGACTGAGATCAAACCGGGGCCCGGCATTCTCAAGCTGGATCGCGCATTACTTGAGGTGTGGGAGCAGAAGTGGCGCGCTCCGATCGAGCGTTTTGAACTGAATGGAGGCGCTGGGACACCTTACACGAAGGCCGAGAAGGAAGCGGGTGAGGACGGGTCACGGCTGCTGACGCAGGAGGATGAACTCCCGCAGACTCTCTTTCGAGTGGGCCCAAAGCCCGGGAACGCACTTCTCATCCCGGTCTCACTGAAGATCGTCCGCAAGCCTTAAGGATGATGCGTCTTCCACACTGCCTAACGCAGCGGCGCCAGAGAGACCGAAGGCAGGAGCAGCATTTGAGTGGCGCCGCCTCTGCGTTTCCACCAACTCTGCGTTAAAACTTGTGGAGAAAACTTCTTACTTCGAAACACGCGCAACCATCTGGCCAACGCGGTCGGATGCGAAATAGATTGACTTGACCGGCAGGATACCGAAGAGGCGATGCTCACCAACAGCCTGCAGGCCGGCAGATGCCATACATCCACACTGTGAGCAATCAGGAGTGCCGCCAAATTGGCAAGGTGTGATCACACCCTCAAGGTCGGCCGTCACGCTGCGCGTAGTTCGCGCAAAAATACAATCGGCAGGTGATTTTGGTGGATTCAGATAGCCCTTGATTACTGAATTGGGTAACTCCAGCTTGGGGAATTCGGCCCTCAGACCCGCCAGCTCGTGCACCACTGATTTGCGATCCTGTGGCAGCAGTATCTCTTCGGATTTCTCGCCGATCTGTGGTGTGAAAATGCTAAACCAGATCTTCCGAACCTCCGGTCTCGCCGACCAGAATTCGACGAAAGTCCGAAAGTATCCCGGCTGCGCAGCTTCCTTCAGAACCATCTGACGCGTCACCGTGCAGTGCACGACGATCGTCTGCCCTTTGATGTTCTGGAGAATCTTCTCGTATGTAGCAGGTTTGCGCCGAATATCGTGATCCGGTTGCAACCCATCGATCGAGACAGCAAGGTGCAATGTTTTTAGATCAGCCCAAGCCGGTGGGATCTGGCGCACGGCACTGGTAACGAGCTGAACCTCGATCCCCATCCGATCGATCATCGGAAGCAAGATGTCCAGTTCTCTAAACCGCACCAGCGGCTCTCCGCCCACAATAGAAATGTGAATCGGACGATGCCGGCGGATGAGCGCCAGCATTCCATCGATTAGCTGCTGTCCTTTATAGTCGGCGAGCGATCTCAGCGGACCAAGATCGCCGAGATGTTCCGGCTCATAGGCGTAGCACCCCGGACATCGGAGCGGGCATTCGCGGGTAATCTCTACCGACAGCATTGGGCTTTTGCCGCGGAGAATAAGCCCCCAACCGCGAAAAACATCGGTTTTCTTCATTTCTGGGCCTCAACTGCAGCGCTGAGGCCGAAAGCCCTCAAGACTGGAGTGCAGATAGCTGCAATTGACAGGGAGCGTCGCAGGACCGGAGTTCTCCGAGGCTTAGCACCACCTGACAAGAATCAGTCTGGTGCTTCTGGTGAGTAAAACGTTGCTTAAGTGAGAACCTGCGAGAGACACTCCGCGACTACTTAAGTGCCTGCTCGATCGCCTGAACTATCTTTACGCCCTCTGGCTTCTCTTTTGTTTCGAAGCGGGCGATGACTTTGCCTGATCGATCAACGAGGAACTTGTTGAAATTCCAACTGATGTCACCACCGAACTCGGGATTCGTCTCCTTGCTCGTCAGGAAACGGTAGAGCGGGTGGATGTCGTCGCCCTTGACCGAGATCTTGGAAAACATCGGGAAGGTGACGTTGTATTTCAACTTGCAGAAGGTCTGAATCTCTTCGTTTGTGCCCGGCTCCTGGCCGAGGAAATTGTTTGCCGGAAATCCAAGTACCACTAACCCCTGACCCTGATACTTTGCGTAAAGGGCCTGAAGGCCTTCGTACTGCGGTGTATAACCGCACTTGCTGGCAACATTGGCGATCAGCAGGACTTTCCCGCGATAGGCATCGAGCTTCACATCCTTTCCTTCGATGCTCTTCACCGTGAAGTCGAGAACTGTCGGTGCAATCATACCCGTCGCCTCCCCGGCGTGTGTGCCCTTCCGCGCGTTCACTAATCCCATTGAAATCGATGCAACGCAAATAATAGCGAAAGCAATCAAGACGAAACTCTTCCTCATCAGGTATCCTCCGAAAACGAGATCACGATTGGTAGTAGAGCGGCAAGTCTACTTTTCGCCAGCCTTCTGCACCTCGAGGTGCACCCACAGCTTGAAGTTGGCCTGCGCTTTATCATTGGAGATGACGTCCGCATAACGGCTGACCTCACCGCTCATTCCTGCAGTGTTGACCGAGAGGGTGATTTTCCCCTCTTTGCCCGGTGCCACTGTCTTGGTGAAATCACTTGCCGTACAACCGCAGGATGGCGAGACATTATCAATCACGAGTTCCCCACTGCCCTCGTTCCTGACGATGAAGGTGAAGCTGACCTGCTCGCCTTCCTTGACCTTGCCAAAGTTGTGTTCGGGATTCTGAATGGTCATCTTCGGCGTTGGCTTGGCGCCGGCGTTTTGACCGAGCGCGGCAACAGGCAAAAGGCCGCTCACACCAATAACCAGCGCAATTAGACCAAAGCGAACTACCAGATTTCGCATGTCGACACAACCTCCCTGAGAAGACTCACCAATAACCTCATCAGAATAGTTCGATTTATGCCGATCGTCAATGCAGTTGCCAGTTGTCAGTTGCCAGTTGCCGGTTGTCAGTTGCCAGTCGTCAGTTGTCAGTTGTCAGCGCTCGTAGCTGACAGGCCTGTACCTGGCACCCCCTGGAGGCGGTCCTGTAAACGGGGCCCAGTCACACCAAATGACCACCGACCACTTCC
>JBDTUW010000449.1:0-4449 GCA_040007555.1 Acidobacteriota bacterium
GATTACGATGGAGAGCCTGAAACGGCGCCGGGATGGAGTCTATCATTGGGAGACTCAATACTCGATTGGGATCGGTATTCCGGAACATCCGGTTTGCCGGCGCGGGAGTCTTCCTGTTATCCAACCGGCACCGTCCAGGTGGAGCCGTTCACTTGCCGTGAACGCGGCTATCAGGACGGCTAGTACAACCGCGCTCAATTTGGAAGCAACACTAATGGCGTGTTTTGTTTGCGGGCAACATCCTGCAGCAAATATTCAACGCCAAGAGCTACTAAGAGTATTTCTCTGATCCCTTGGGATCACGGATCGGAATGAAACACGATGCCCGGCTTGTGGATTGGGTGTTTTGCACCTGAGGCTCTGGTGCGCGTTTTTGGAGTGCGGCGGCTTGCCGCCGCTTTGTTTCCAATCCCGAGTGCCAGGCCGCCGCGCTCCAAGTTGAAGCGCGCACGATATTCACGGTCAGAGAAATGGGGCTTCATCCACCGCCAGGGGAAGGTCATCGTTGAGCCGCAGTTTGACGGGGTCGGCGCATTCTCAGATGGCTTCGCGCAAGTATATGTTCAAGGCAGGGGAGGATACATCGACCAGACCGGTGGCCTGATCCTCTTTCCAAGGTTTCAAGAGACGGCTCCGTTCTCAGAAGGCCTTGCCGCCGTCTGCTGTGAGGACGGAACGGCCGGCTATGTCGTAAAGACGGGGGTGTTCGCGGTCGAGCCAACGTTCCCACCGGGCTACGGTGACGCCGGCCCATTCTCGGAAGGCGTCGCGCTCGTCCGGCTTGAAACCGGCGGCGTCTACATTGATAGGACCGGTAAAGTGATCGCGAAGGTCAGTGATGCGCGCAAGTAACATGCGCAGCTTCGCTTCACCGAATAGCGAGCGGTCTGCCCGGTGAGCCGGATGCTCCCTTAAACGGCGTCGGCGTAAAGATAAACATAAACTCGTAGACTCTATCGGCGGCAAGACCCCGCGGGTCGAGATTCTCGAGGATGAAGATGCCATTTCGCATCAGCAGCTCCTGGTGCACGGGGTGGTCCAGTTTGGTGTTCGGGTTTGGGTCCACATCCACGCAGCAGGAATCGGCCCCAACCATGCCCGCCTTCCGTTCGGCTATCCAGCGCGCTACCTCGACGCCGATTCCCGGCGACCCACTATTCTGCCCAACTCCAAATCGAGAGTCGCTCTAGAGAGACGGATTGTTCCAAAGTAGCAGGCATAGGGCGCTCACCGCATTGACACTTGTTCGTCTCATAGTCACCTCTCGGACACCGTCGCCTCATTGGTAGATGCGGTCCTCGATCATCAGTTTCACGAGCGCCGCGTGACCAGCGGAGTCGAGTTTTACGGCAACTCTTGCCCGATCACGATTCTTTCTCAGGTCCTCTGCGATGACGTTTCTTTTGGACTCGGGTATGAAGAAGCTCTCGATTCCATACTTGATCAACTGACCCGATTCCATTCGACCCGCGACTACAGCGCGGTTCTCCGGCAGATCAGAAGGCATCACTCGCTCCAGCGAGAACGGTCGCCAGATGCCGTCTTCCTCACCACGTTCGATAACCGCGTAACAGGTTTCTCCCTCGGTCAACGAGGGTGCGCCCGGAAACGCGTCCAGTCGACTGATCTCAAAACCGAGGGTGACGTAATAGCCGCTCAAAATACTGTATGGGTCTACTGGCTGAACCTTCAGAACGACACTTCTTCCCGTCATGCGTGTCATTGCCTTGCGCGCGGGAATCGCAGTCAGGATCGCGATCTGAACGACAACCGCGACCGTAAAGGCCACTTGAGCCATCCGCCGCGTCATGTTGCCACCCCCGTACTGGTGCCATCGCGGACCGTGGAATCTCTGCGGCTAAGGTACTGCTCGTAACGGATGCCTGCAAAGATGACGGCCACACCACAGGTGAGAAACGCAACAGACTTTAGCAGCAGCGAGGTCTCGTACTCGAGGAAACGGGAGAGTATCAGCAGGACTACATAGAGCGAGCCGAGCCAGAACAGCGCTCGCTGCTCGCCGGTGAGACTAATCCCAATGACGATCGCTGCAAGGCCGAAGGCAGCGAGGTTGGTGATGATCGCGAAGGGTGGTTCGCGATCACTCTCAGCACTCATCGCAAGGATGGCACTGATCGAGAGGGTGGCACCCACCACCAGGACTCCGAGGCGCAATCGCTGCTGATCACCCTGGCTGTTGCGCAACAACCAGACTGATCCGGCTATCGAGCAAAGCAGGAAGATGATCGCCCCAACCGAAGGGATTCGGCTTGTTTCCGCTGACCCCCAAAGATCGCGGAAAGACCAGATGTATGCAGTCAATGCGAGCAAAGTCAGACCTAACGCGGAAGTCACACTGGCAAACTGCGGGCGGAGTCCCGTGAGACGATGGAGATCACCCGCCGTCCACAACAAGAGTCCCCCCGACGCCATTGCCAGCAGCACCTGAGCTTCGCTCCCGGCATTGCCGGCGAGAATGCAAACTGAGCTGACTATGCCAATCGCGGTAGCAGCATAGAGTGCTCTCGATCCGAGGGTCCACGCGAGCGGTATGAGCAGGATCCCCAGCGCGAGCGGGTAAGACAGCGCGACGCGTGAGTGACTATCCTCGTTCAACCCGATGAACCAGGCAAAGGACGTGAAGAGTGCGAGAAGTCCGATGGTCCAGCTTCGAACTGCCCAAGCCATGACGAGAGAACCAAGAGCCCAGGCGCCAAAGGCGCCATACCATTCGCCGCTAATGTGGTATATCTGTGCCACCAGTCCGATGTTCGCACCGAAGACCAGACAGCCGCAGAAGATTAATCCGTGACCGAGCCGGTGCCATCCCCGGAAGTGCCAGAGCCAGTATCCGATGGCATGAAGGGCTATGAGGATCGCGAAAAGCAGCGTGAGCTTTACCGAATCAGAGATCTCCTCCCAGTTCGCTGCGACGAAGCTTATCAGGCCTCCCCCCAATAGCAGTCCGCCAATAGCAAAGATGACGGACGAAAGCAGGCGTGAGGACTCTTCTTTGAGATTATCGAGCTGGTAGTTCGCTCGCAATCGGCTCGCAGCTTCCTCTGAAATGAGGCCGTTGGCGAGCCAGAGTGGAAGTTCCTTTCGCAGCGCGGCTCGAAACTTGGTGGTCGTATTGTGGTTCTCGGTCATATAGTACGGCTCTGGCTCGCCATTCTCCCCATCAGCCTTGATGAGCACGCTAACCGGGCCGACGAAGGATGAAACCTGCAACACATATCGCAAAGTACAGCGCCGCCGCTGCAAAAGTGAGGATCATCCCGGAGAGGATTAGCGTCGGGAGCGTCCCCGACAGTAGGACATGGGCGATGAAGAACCCGCAAGCGATCAGTACGCCCTTAACTTCATGCCTCTTCAATCGCATCATTCAACTGCATCAGGGCATTTGGGGCTTCTTGTGCGAGGGCGCACAATCGCAGCGACTCTGTCCGATGACGCGTCGGGCAACTGCTAAGACGAACTAGTGTAGAGGGCAAGTTCCGGCCCTGCGTCCTCAATCCGCACCGATCGGTCGAATCGCATTCCCAGCTTCAGGAGGAGGCTGATCGAGGCTCGATTGTCCGGCTGAGTGATTGCAACGATCCGCGGAAGACCGCATTGACGCCATCCGTACTGCATCACAGCCCCGGCGGCTTCGAGCGCATATCCCCGTCCCCACTCAGAAGGTAGAAAGGCAAAGCCGATATCGACATCGTCAAGGGCATCGCGTTTGACCAGGCCACATATTCCAATGCGTTCGCCCGACTCCGTCAGTGCCGTGAGATACAGGCCAAAGCCGTGCTTCTCGTAACTGGCTCGCGGTCCCTCGAGAATATATCGGGTAGCATCCTCGCGGGTTCTGACGCCCTTGTCGCCAATGAAACGCAGAAACGACGGGTCGTTGAGCAACTCAACGATGAAGTCGGCGTCATGCTCATCGAGATGTCTTAGTTGAAGTCGAGCGGTGTTGAGTACTATCACGGCAGTTGTCAGTTGTCAGTGTGCGATTCACACCAATGGGACGTAATCGTATTCGCCGATTCCCTGCAGAACGAGGAACGTAGCCGAACTATCGCCGCCGTTTGTGACGAGGTGGGGGCGGCGTGGGGCAACGGAATAGGTCTCACCCGGACCGAGCCGCACCTCCTCCTTAGGTTCTCGCAGAAAGAGTCTGAGATGCCCATCGATAACGTAGAAGGTATCCTGAATATTGTTGTGCAGATGCCACGGCACGCTTTGAGTGGTCGATATCTGTAGTTCGCTAATGCGGAAGCCGTGACGCTCGGCGTGTATCACCCGTCGTTCCACTTCGTAAAGATGGTTGGCGTTTTTGATCGGCTCCATGGAAGAAGTTGTCAGTTGTCAGTTGCTGTCAGTTGCCAGTTTCAATTGTCAGTTGACAACTTCTTCATGGTCTATATTCCCGCTCGAGGTTAGCCTTGATATCAGCTT
>JBDTUW010000450.1:0-4437 GCA_040007555.1 Acidobacteriota bacterium
ACTCACACCTCAGTGAATTTCATGCTCGCGTTGTCGAAGTCGGCAACGCGGCAGGCGCAGCACCACAGCGAGTCGTCGTCCTCGATCAAACTGCCTTCTACCCGTTGGGTGGTGGCCAGCCTTGTGATCGAGGCACGCTTGCAGGCTTTCAGGTCGATGATGTCCAGATCGCGGAGGATGGACGGATACTCCATTTCATTCCCCAGGACAAAGGCGCGCTTAATGTCGGCGAAGAAGTGCTGGGCCGCGTCGATCCAGCGTACCGTCGTGAGATCACGCAACAGCACACGGGGCAGCACATACTGTCGCAGGCGTTCTTTCAATTGTTTGGGGCTGAGACGCGCGGCTTTCGCATGACTGATGAGATTGCCGAAATAGACCTCACACTCGAGACACCCGTCGAGGCGGTGCCGGATGCTATTGCGACCGCAGAGAACCTGGCGAATGCGATAGTGTTTGATGATCGCGAGATTCGCACCCATCGATTGACGCCGGAGGAAGCTGCCCTTCTGCCGCTTCGCAAGGAAAGTTTCGTTTCCGACTGCGTTCGTGTGGTTGAGATCGCCGATTTTGACTTCTCGCCATGTGGCGGAACTCACGCAAAGCGTACCGGTGAAGTTGGACTCATTGCGGTTCGGGGTTGGGCGCGAGCTAAACGAATGGTGCGCGTAGAGTTTGTCTGCGGGGGCCGAGCATTGAGGGACTACAGACTGGCGAATGCCACGGCAAATTCGGTCGCGCGCAGATTCAGCGTCGGACGCGATGAAGCTGATGCCTCCGTGACACGACTTCTCGAAGATCACAAGATCGCTACCAGGCGTCTCCGCGAACTGACTGAAGTCGCCGCAAGAGCTGAGGCCGCCGAGTTGATCGAAGCCGAAGGAGTCACTGCTGGTATCACGGTTGTTGAGCGCATCTTCGATGATCGAAGCCTAGACGAGCTGAAGTTACTCGCGCATCGTTTGGTAGAGCACGCGCGGATTGTCGCATTGCTTGGCACTCGCGATGGGGATATGGCCCGGCTCGTCTTTGCTCGCTCGGCCGATTTGGAATTGGATGTCGGCAAGCTGATGCGCTCTGCCTGCGAAGCCATCGGTGGACGTGGCGGAGGCAAGCCGGACTTTGCGCAGGGCGGCGGTCCCGCGACCAGCCAGCTGGAGGCAGTGGTCGGGGAGCAGGGGGCAGGGATCAGGGGTCAGGGGTCAGGGGAGGAATAGTTGTCAGTTGACCGTGGTCGGCTGTGGGCGCTTGTTAACGGTGGTTAACGGTGGTGGATCAGGGCTTCAAGGTCGCGGCGGGGTTTTTGTTGCCACTCGAAGGGTAAGCGCTTTCAATGCGGCTTCCTCCTCACAGCGGAACTCAATCTCAGCTGCGTAGATGGGCAGATCGCCACCGGCAATCCCTTCAGCAGGCAGATTGACCATATCCTTCTCCGTCATGACCAGTGCCTCGGCACCTGCGGCCTGGGCACCTCGGATCACCTCGGCGACTTCCTCTTCACTGTAGCGGTGATGGTCCTCAAACTCTCGCGCGAAGACAACGTTCATACCAAAATGCTCGAGGTCTGCGCGAAAACGACCGGGTCTGCCGATGCCCGACATGACCGCGACCCGTCGACGCGAAAGGGCGATCGGATTTATTCGCCCTGCTTCGTCGAGACGCTGCAAAGCAGTCACATCATGATATCCGTAGAAGATGGGTACCTCGGCCCGACAATAAGTGGCGATCAAAGTCTTCATCGCATTCTGATCGAACATATGGTCCGACCTGGTCACGATCACTGCGTCGGCTCGACGTAAACTTGTCAATGGCTCACGGAGCGTGCCGAACGGCATCATTGCTCCACCGCCGCGAGGATCGCTCGCATCGATTAGTACGATGTTCAGATCTCGATCCAGCGCCAAATGCTGGTACCCGTCATCCAACAGGAAGACCGAGACCGTCGCACGCTCCTCAAGCCAGGCCCCTGCCAACGCCCGTTGCTTTCCCACAACCACGCGGACGCCGGGACATGACCTCGCCAGCAGGAACGGTTCATCTCCGGATTCGGCAGGATTCGATTGGATCGAATCCCCGTCCGATACCTCAATGACTCCGCGACTCGTCCGGCGATATCCACGACTCAGGATGGCAACATGGTGTCCTTCATCCTGCAGATATCGGGCGAGGAATGCCACGAGCGGTGTCTTGCCGGTCCCTCCAACCGTCAGATTGCCGATACTGATAACTGCACCCTTCAGTCGCGCAGGTTGGAGATAGCTCCCTTGATAAAGGGCGATCCTCGTACGAACACCCAACTCGTAGAGCTTGGCTGGAACATAGAGCAGAACGCGAGTCAGAGGATGCAGGATCAAGTTCGAGTCTCTGTCGGGTCGAGCAAGCGTTCGATGATTGACATGATCCGTGGCGTCGCGCCGCGGTTGGCCTCAACGGCGTCACGCGCATTCCGCCCGAGTCGTGACGCATATTCCGGATCGACGAGTATTTTCTGAAGGGTCCGGGCTAGTTCCACTACCAACGTCTCGTCCGGCAGATCCGGGAGTTGAATTACCGCTTCTCGCTTCCGAAAGGTCTCGGTCATGTCGCGGAAATTGCTCATGTAGTGGCCAACGACAATTGGCCGCGCATTGATGGCCGGTTCGAGGATATTGTGTCCGCCCCGGGGCACCAGACTCCCGCCGATAATAACGACCGATGCGACGCGGTAGAGCCCGGTCAACTCGCCAATCGAATCAAGCAGGATCGCATCAAAGGACGCATTACCAGTACTGGCCGCCGGAACTGCAGTCTGCGCTTCATGACTCATGCCACCTTCGGCCGCAGGGGTTGAGATCGAAGATCTGCGCAGGTAGACCAGACCGCTGCCATCGAGCAGTTGCGCAACCTTTTCAAATCTCTCCGGGTGACGAGGAGCGATGAGCAGCCGGGCATGCTCGAGACCGGCGACCTGTTGCACCTTCTTGAACGCTGCGATGACGAGTTGTTCCTCACCCTCCGCCGTGCTTCCCGCAATAACTAATGGCGCCTGCGAGCTGCTCAGGAATCGCACGAGGGCCTCGACCGGGGAGTCCGGCATCCTCTGGGCGGCCGGCTTCGAATCATACTTCAGGTTGCCGCAGACGCTGACTCGATCCGCAGGGGCTCCAAGCGCGCGTGCGCGTTTCGCATCAGCTTCTCCCTGCATCGCGAAATGTGAGACCTGCTGATACAAGACACTTGCCAGAAAGCGAAGCGATCGCGCTCGTCGAAATGATCGGTCCGATATCCTTCCATTTGCAACCAAAACGGGAACGGACCTTTCCGCACACAAGCTGAGAAAGTTTGGCCACAGCTCCGATTCCATGAGGACTACCAAACGTGGTCTGAGCGCATCCATCGTTCGAGACGTGCTCCGCCGCCAATCAAATGGGAAGTAGCAATATCCGTCGGCAGAAAGAAGCCGCGACCGAGCGACCGCCTGTCCGGTCTCGGTGGTCGTCGAGACAATGATCCGATACTGCGGATACAGCGGGCGCAAGGCATCGAGAAGCGGGATCGCGGCAATCGCCTCACCAACCGAGACTGCGTGTACCCAGATAGCCGGACGAGGATCGAGTGACAGCTCCGCAGGGAGGTTCCCGAGGCGTTCACTGAGATTCCGGAGGTACTTCTTACTGATGAGTACCTGATAGGCGAAGTATGGCAGAAGAGCGAAGAAGACGAGAGTCAGAGTGAGGCTGTAGAGGAAGTACATGGCCAGGAAAGATGTGGAGCCAGCAGACCTGGAACTCGCCCCTCAGAGAGTCGGGCAAAGCGGCGCAGAATGCCGGCTCCTCTTTCTGAATCACTTCGCGCGTTCGATGTAACTTCCGTCTTCGGTATTGACGCGAATCCGGTCGCCTTCCTTGACGAATGGGGGCACCTGGATCGTGATTCCGGTTTCGAGTTTGGCCGGTTTATTGACGTTGCTGACCGTCGCGCCCCTCAGCTCCGGCTCGGTCTCAACGACGGCCAGCTCGACGACGCTGGGCAGTTCGATGCCGATCGGCTGACCTTCGTAGAACTCAACGTGAATCAGGGTCTCGGGCAGAAGGTAGCCCACAAAGTCACCCAGATACTCCGCGTCGAGCCCGATCTGCTCGTAGCTCTCGGTGTTCATGAAGTGATGTGTCGACCCGTCGGCGTATAGATAAGTCATCTCGTGCTCTTCGAGAATCGCCCGTTCGACGCTCTCGGTTGAGCGAAACCGGTGCTCGGTCGAACTGCCGGTCTTCAGATTTCGCAGCTTTGTCTGAACCATCGCGCGCAGGTTACCGGGCGTGTGATGATGAAACTCCAAAACTTTGTGGGGCGAGCCGTTATGAATGATCGTCATCCCCCGGCGGATGCGGCTTGCTTGGATGCCCATGAATCTCCTGTCCCTTTCTTACGTGCGAGTATTGCAATACAAACCAATCC
>JBDTUW010000451.1:0-4412 GCA_040007555.1 Acidobacteriota bacterium
AAAGCAGTCGCCAAATCCGCGGGTAGTCTCAACTCTGCCACACAACGCCTCGATGCCTCGGTGCCGTTCGGGTCCGATCAGAACGGCGGGATCGGTGATCAGGAGCCGCGCCTTCTCCAGCTTCGTGGTCTCGGAAACTGCGCAACGCTCTCCGTTTAGAAACGTGCCCGTTGCGCGAGAGCCGATGAGAAGCTGATTCTGAATGGGAAGGTAGATGGACCCGAGCACGGGTTGACCATCACATTCGAGCGCGATCAGAGTGCCAAACAGCGGTGTCCGCATGAGGAACGACTTTGTTCCATCGATCGGATCGATGATCCAGCGATAGCGTCCCTCGTGGCCATCGCTCCCATACTCCTCACCGTACATGCCATGATCAGGAAAGTGCTTTGCGAGCGCACGGCGGAGGAAGCGTTCGACTTCCCGGTCCGCTTCAGTAACCGGACTGTGATCAGCTTTTCTCTCAACCTCGATCGGCGAACCGTAGTAGCGACGCACAATCGCCCCGGCCTGGCGGTTCACCTCGTTGAGAACATCAAATACTCGGGTGAAATCTTCCATATGAACGCGATTCTACCGGGCGTACGATCAAAAGTCCCGCTTCACCATAATCACCGGAGTGCGCATTACTGGGACTGATGAAGCGCGACAACAATATGGATGAATGAATCGATCATCTCCTTGCGTTTTTCTAGGTACACGTTTTCAGAGAGAACGTGTGCGGGCGTTTCGACGGGGTGCCAAGTATGGCAGACTGCGCCTGTGATTCGAATACCTGACGTTCGGAGCTAAAACGTGTCGAAAGAGTTTTCCGGATTACGCGCACTCCTGGTGCTTTTTCTTATCGCCGTTGTGCCATGCGATGGCCCTTCTCTGACAGCGCAGATAGATCGTTCGACATCATCGGTCGAGAAACTCAGGGCACCGACCCAACAACGGCTGGACGCGATTCTGGCCGCCGGGCAGTTTCCCGGAGTCACGGCCGGAATCGCCCTCGCCGATGGCACGTCTTTCGCCATCGCATCCGGCCTCTCCGACAGAAGCACTAAACGCGCCATGCTCCCGTCTGACCTTATGCTTCAGGGCAGCGTCGGGAAGACATACGCCGCAGCACTTGCAATGCAGCTGCTTGCAGAAGGAAGACTCCGGCTCGACGACAAGATCGCGAAGTACTTTGCTGGCGACGCATGGTTTGCCCGGCTCCCCAACGCGCCAGACATAACAGTGCGAATGCTCATGAACCACACCAGCGGACTCGTCCGCTATGAGTTCAAGGACCAATTCACTCGGGACCTGACAGCGAGACCCGACAAGGTGTGGAAACCCGAGGAGCTTGTTGCATATA
This sequence comes from Acidobacteriota bacterium, assembly GCA_040007555.1. Classification (GTDB taxonomy): domain Bacteria; phylum Acidobacteriota; class Blastocatellia; order RBC074; family RBC074; genus JANNRD01. Next base: position 1,346 of record JBDTUW010000451.1, read on the forward strand.
TCCTCGACACGGCTCCGCCCTTCGCCGCCGGATCCGGGTGGGAATACTCCGATACCAACTACATCGTCCTCGGCATGATCATCGAAAGGTTGACGCGAGCCGGCTACTACGACCTTGTTCAGAAGAGGCTTCTCGATCCACTAAAACTGAAGAACACAGTACCTTCAAACAGCCGAAGAATCGTCGGACTGGTGCAGGGATATGCCGGTACGAACAATCCGTTTGGCGGCAAGGATGAGATGCTCTCGACTGGAATCTTTGCGATCAACCCGCAGTTCGAAAGGACCGGTGGCGGCATGGCGTCGACGACCGACGATCTCGCACGATGGGCCAAGGCAATGTACGAAGGCCGCGCCTTTCCGCCGGCCATGTTGAAGGAGATGCTCAACGGCGTGCCAGCACGGCTCGGACCGAACGCGCGCTACGGTCTCGGAGTCATTATTCGGCCAACTCCGTTTGGACCCAGCTATGGTCACAGCGGATTCTTCCCGGGCTATATGACCGAGATGATGTACTTCCCTGACCACAAACTTGCAATTGCCGTCCAGGTCAACACGAGCGTTCCCCGAACACTTGGCCGCCCGCTGGCGCGATTCGTCGCCGATCTTGCTGAGGTCATTGTCCAGACTCGATGAGGATCAATCAGCCGCACTCGAGACTACCTGTGGCTTTAGCCGGTAGAGCATCTCCCCTGCCTTAGGAACCAGAAGAATGCCTTCGGCTTCCCGATCCTTCCATTCCTCAAGGTTGACCGCATTCGGATCAAGATAGCCGAGGTTGAGTAGCCGGCATCGCTCCGCAGAGATTCCCGTTGCAAGCGTCACCGAGATCCGCGGGATCTCGACACCAGTCAACTCATCGTAGCTTCCGAGGCCCCGCAAATGGGTGCTATGCGCAAGTACTCCGCCAGGGTAGTCCTTGAAGCGGTCCCATTGTTTGAGGAAATAGTCGCGTACGTGGTAACCAATCTCATCGAGCAGGCGACCGTGTGTGTAGCTGACCTCGTCGATATGCGGCGCGTAAATGACAATTTCGCCGCCGTCCGCCACCGCAGGCTCGAGCTTGTACATCCCCTTTGATGCGGTCCAGAGATCATCGTACATTCGCGGCATAACCGAGAGCACGCGATTGAATGGCTTTGCGATCCAGTTGATATGTAATCTCGAGGAGAGATCAGCGGCCGCCTCGTACGCACCCTCAGGGCTCCCCACAAACAGTCCGGCAAGAGCGTCGCCTTTGACAACCATACTGAAACACAGCTTTGGGACGTCGATCATCGAAGCCGCTTTGTCGATGACTCTGCGAACAGGGGTGTATTTCGTCCCGATGACATTGTAGCTCGTGATCAGCGCGCCCAGCCAATGAGAGAAATTGATGACCTCCGCGCCCCCGACACCGGGAAAGAAGTACTTATTGCCTCCTGAAAATCCTACCACCTCATGCGGAAAAGTCGGCCCGCAGATGATGATCTGATCGTATTCGAGAACCATCCGATTGAGCCGGACATCGACGGGCTGGGAGAGAAGGCCGTTCGTCATTGACGAGATTTCATGAGCGGTGATCTGACCCAGTGTCACAAACGTCTCAGGAATGTCCCAGCGATGATTGTAGATCCTGGCGCGGGGATATTTCTCGGCTCGCTCTGCGGCTGTGGCCCCGACAAGCCTCGCGATCGCGTCCTCGTTCATCGTCTGGTGAGTTCCCAGTGCGATGAGGAAATCCAGTGCCGATGTCTCTTCTCCGAGGTATTCGTAGAAGAGGCGAAACATCAAAGGGATGGGCGCGCTCCTGGTGCCATCCGGGATGATGACGACCACGCGCTTGTCTTTGAGGTGGGCCTCAGAGAGCGCCTGCCGCATCAGTTGACGAATCTCTTCCTCGGAGAGGAAGCCGTCATCGTAGCCTCTGCTAATCATCGATCACCTCCACTAACCATCGTCGCTCTGTACCGGGCAAAATTTCCTTTGCTTGCGCTGCCCGAGATTAATCGCTCGTCAACCCTTCTGCAATCCAAAATGAAAATCCAAAATCCAAAATCCGGTCAGACTCCAGTAAAGGCCGAGAACCCCCCATCGATCGGCACCACCACTCCGGTGACGAAGGCGGAAGCTGGCGAAAGAAGCCATAACGCCGGGCCCACCAGGTCTTCGGGAACGCCAAATCTGCCCATTGGAGTATGAGCGAGGATGCTCTCTCCACGCGCAGTCGGTTTGCCCGTCTCCCGGTCAAGCACCAGATTGCGATTCTGCTCGGTCACAAAGAAACCGGGCGCGATCGCATTGACCCGTAGTCGCGGCGAGTAATCACGCGCAAGATAGACAGAAAGCCAGCGAGTAAAATTGTCGATCCCGGCCTTTGCTGCCGAATAAGTGATGACCCTTGTCAGGGGGCGAACAGCACTCATCGACGAAACATTGAGAATAACTCCATCACCTTGTTCAGCCATGACCCGACCGACAACCTGTGAGGGAAGAATCGTACCGAGCAGATTGAGATCTAGAACGTTCCGCATTCCATCCTCGGTCAGGTCAAAAAAGGACAGGTCGGGCCTTGTTGTCGCGTCAGGACTGTTTCCACCCGCGCCGTTGACGAGCGCATCGATACTGCCAAATCGCTCGATCACTTCACCCACAGCCTCTTTCAGCGTCTCCTTCTGAAGAACATCGCCACGGACCGCAAAGCCACTTCCCGGACCAGGCAGAGAGGAGGCAACGGCGGCGCCTTTCTCCGGATTGCGAGCGAGAATCGCGACGTTCGCTCCGCAGCCGCTCAGTGCGCGAGCAATCGCCCCACAAAGCACGCCCGTCCCTCCCGTCACGAGCACGGTTTTGGAGCTGAAATCATAGAGCCTGGCTATTTCATTGTTGTTCATTCGTCTTCTTCACTCTGCTAATCGCCGGCGGCAGACGTTGCCTCACCGAAGGGTGCGAGATGGCGATCAAAATGTTTCTCGAGCATCCTCGCATAGGTCTCCTCGTTGCGCTCAAGACTCTCGAAGAACCGCTCGCGAAATGCCGGATGGTGCAGCACGGAGCCGAACGTGACATGCAGAATCTCACGTGCATGG
>JBDTUW010000452.1:0-4408 GCA_040007555.1 Acidobacteriota bacterium
GTGGGACTTGCCGGTCGTCGGTGAAACCAGACCGTGGCAGGTCATCTTCTTTCTCGTCGGTCTTCCGGGTGTGCTGCTCGCGCTGCTGCTTTATACGATCCGCGAGCCAAAGCGGCGAGATGTGCGCGTCGACAAGAAGGTACTTCCTCTTTCCGAAGTCTTCGCTTACATCTATGAGAACAAGGCGACCTTCATTTGCCACAACGTTGGCTTCGCTCTGATTTCATTCTCGAACTATGGAAGCACATCCTGGGTCCCGACTTTTTTTATTCGTAATCACGGATGGAGCGCGGCTGACGCGGGTTATATTTATGGAGCCATCGTCGCGATCGCCGGAACCCTGGGAATCGTTGTTGGAGGCCGCGTCGCTGACTGGATGACGCAACGCGGATTTCGCGATTCGAGTATGCGAGTGGGGTTGTATGTCACGCTCGCGTGGTTGCCCTTCAGTGTCTACTCCCTGGTGCCCAGCGGAAACGTCGCGGCGCTATTGCTGATCCCGGCAGTCTTTCTGACGAGCGCTCCATTTGGAGTGGCGGCAGCGGCCGTGCAGCAAATGATGCCCAGCCCAATGCGCGGCCAGGCTTCGGCAATCTACCTCTTCGTGGTCAATCTTGTCGGCCTCGGCCTGGGTCCGACTGCGGTCGCTATGACTACTGATTATGTATTTCGCGATGAGCAGGCGGTCAGATACTCGCTTTTCATTGTCGCCACCTTCGCGCACCTTGTTGCCGCCGTTCTGCTCTGGGTCGGCCTCAAACCTTATCGAGACAGCCTCGAACGACTCAGTGCCTGGAACGATCAATACCGACGGTGATGACGACGCCGGCACGAACCGGCGGTGTGCCCCAAGAATCGCGATTGAAAAGGCGTAAAAAAACAGAACACCTTGTCGGTGCGCATGTTATAAGGGATTTGACGATCCAAATAACAACACCAACAAGGTGAACTGTGATGAGAAAAATACAACAGACATTGCTACCAATCAAGCTTGAGCAGAGCAACGATCGGCTGACGAGTTTGGCGGGTCTGGTGCTGCTCGAGGAGTTGGCGCGTGCGAAGAGGCTGTGGGGACGAGTCGACGAAGTGTTCCCTCGAGCGGGGTCGGGACGTGGGCATCGAGCGAGCGAGTTCGTGCGGCCGCTGATCTGGATGATGCACGCGGGCGGGCGGCATCTGGAAGACGTGCGGGAGTTGCGAGCAGAACAGGAAGTGTTAAGGCGATTTGGGCTGGAGCGGCTGCCGTCAGCAGATGCGCTTGGGGACTGGTTACGACGGATGGGTGCAGGTCCTGGGGTGTCGGCGCTGGAGCAATTGAATCGAGAGTTGATGAGGTCGTATCTAGTGGCCCAGGCTGAAGAGATGACACTGGACGTGGATGCCTCGATCATCTGTGCGGAGAAACGGGAGGCGGAGTGGACCTATAAGAAGGTGAAGGGGTATCAGCCGTTGCTGGGATACGTCGAAGAAGTCTGCGTGCACCACGAGTTTCGAGCGGGGAATGAGTCAGCAGGGGCGGGTGCAGTGAGGTTTCTTGCAGGTTGCTTAGAGCAGCTTCCGGCGGGGAAGAAGATTTATCTGCGCAGCGACAGTGCCTACTATCAAGCGGCGGTGATCAATTACTGTTTCGAGCACGAATTGAGCTTCACCATCACGGCGGACCAGGATAGTGCGGTTAAGGCGGCGATTGCAGGGATTAAGGAATGCGAGTGGAAGGAGTTCAAGACCAGTGATGGCTTGGCGACCGAGCGAGAGATTGCCGAGACCGTCCATTGCATGAACGAGACTAAGCAGGCGTTTCGTTTGCTCGTGCTGCGCTGGAAGAACCCGCAACCGAGTCTGTTTGAAGCAGGCGGATACTGCTACCACGCGATCGCCAGTAGCCGCCAAGATAATGGGAGCGAGATCATCTGGCGGCATAACCAGCGTGGAGAGTCAGAGAACTGGCACAAGGAATTGAAGTTGGGTTTTGGCATGGAGCAACTGCCTTGCGGACAACTCCAGGCTAATGCGGTGTTCTTTAGCATTGGCGTGCTGGCCTACAATTTGGGCCTGCTGCTCAAGGCGCAGTTATTGCCTCCAGAGTACCGACATGTGACGGTTGCCACTTTGCGCTGGCAACTTTACCGGCTCGCCGCCAAGTTGATTCGGCATGCTCGGGTCTGGGTTTTACAGCTCAAGACGGATGGCGAAAAGCTGGCGTTGCTGCTCGCCGTGAGAAAGAGGTGTGTCGAGCTGAGCTAAGCCGACAGACAAGCGACAAGACTCAACGCGTGCCCGAGCCGCGCCAGGAAACCTGTCGCTGCTCTGAGGTTCAGCCGAGGTTGCGGAGGTCAGAGAGATGTAGCTCAAGGGCCGAACATCGAAACGCGAGGCCGTACCGCCAAAAAAACCTAATGTTGTGGCGATGAGAGAGCCCTCTCACTTTCAATCGCGGATTTTGGGTGTGCGATCGAACTTGGCCGCCAGCGAAGAATAAGGTAACCTGACGGTAAGATTTGCGCGCTCGCGCATCCATACAATGGACCCTACGTGCGCTACGGGCGTGACGGTTAGTTCAATAGACCAAGGAGATGACATGACAGATCAACTCAAGCGCAGAGATTTCGTCAAGCAGAGTCTGACGGCCGCCGGCGCCGGTGTAGTGCTTGCCAATCGAAACGTTCACGCGCGCCCTCTCGGCGCAAACAATCGGATCAACCTCGGCATGATCGGTGTTGGGGGTCGAGGCAGCGATCTCATGCGATGGGTGCTCGACATCACCAGCAAGAATGACATTGCTCAAATCGTCGCGGTCAGCGACGTCTATGGCAAGCGCCTTCGGATCGCGAAGGAGACCGCTAAATGCGAATTCGCTTATCTCGATTATCGCGACCTGATTGCCCGCAAGGACATCGATGCAGTGATCATCGCCACGCCGGATCACTGGCACGCCCCGATGGCGATCGAAGCGCTCAAGTCCGGCAAGGATGTCTATCTCGAAAAACCGATGACCCACACCGCCGAAGAGGCACGCGCAGTATATGAAACTGTGCAGAAAACCAATCGGGTCCTCCAGGTAGGGTCGCAGACAACGTCAAGTGACCAGTGGTGGCAGGCGCGCAAGGCGATCTCCAGTGGCATGATCGGTCAGTTACTAATGAGCCAGGGCTCGTATCATCGGAATTCCGTTGAGGGTGAGTGGAATTGGCCAATTGACCAGAGTGCAGGCCCGGGCGGCAAGGGCGATGACTTTATCGACTGGAAGATGTGGCTCGGTTCAGCGCCTCAGCGCGCGTATGACGCAGACAGGTTTTTCCGTTTCCGCAAGTACTGGGATTATTCGGGCGGCATCGCCACCGATCTCTTCTATCACGTCATGGCCCCATTGAATATTTGCTGGGGTCAGGCTCAGTTCCCGTATCGCGTCGTCGGGACTGGCGGAACTTATGTCTTCAAGGATGGGCGCGAGGTACCGGATACGTTCATGCTGGCGGCAGACTACGCCGCAGGTCATTCGGTAGTGCTTAGTTCTTCGATGGCCAACAGCACGCACATCCCCGGTCTGATTCGCGGACACGAGGGAACGATCGTCATGGTACCGGACGGCCGATTTGAAGGCCGAGTCGAGTACATCACTGTCACTCCCGAGCGGCTCGCGAAGAATGCCTTTAAGGATAAATACGGAACCCTCGAGGTCAAACTCGAAGCCGGTCAGCGCGAGAGCCATATGGAGAACTTCCTGCGTTGCGTCAGGACTCGTGAGACGCCCGTTCTCGATGCGCTGACTGCCTACAAGGCGATGGTTCCGATCTACATGTCGGTGAAGTCGTATCGCGAGGGCAAGGTCCTGTTCTTCAATGAGCCAGGGTATCGTAGAAGTAGGAAATGGCCCGGGCATTGTCCTGGAGCGGACCGTCTCCCGACACGACGTGAATTTCGCTCAGCGCGAATGCGATTCGTTGCCGGAGTTGATCCTCGGCGCTCATGGAGACTTTCCACCACGTGTTGATGCTGACCCGGGTGGCAAACGACGCAAAGGCGTCGGCCAGTTCGCGCGCATAGACTTCGGCGAGATGGAAAGTCGGAGCCTTGGTGAATTGATTGTCGATCCACGCCTCGTAGCTCGGCAAGGCCTTCAAGGCGGCGATGTCCGCCAGGTTGGCGCCAAAGGTGGCCTGGGTCAGGAATCGCACCGCGCCATTGTCGGTCGCATGATCATCCGCCCACGCGACCGGCGGCGGGGGCGGGCTGAACGTGCGCGATCCGTTCGCCAGGGTATAGTTGCCCCGAATTTCGCCGTTCGGATACAGCGCCGTGTGCAGGTTGATATAGGCCTTGCCCTCCCGGACGATCTCCACGATTTCCGCCGCCGTCAGTCCGGCCACCGGTTGGATCGTCCACTTGTAGCTGCCATCCGCCTGCAGGC
>JBDTUW010000453.1:0-4403 GCA_040007555.1 Acidobacteriota bacterium
AGGTCACTGCACCGGACAGCGCGAACTTCGACGACACGCGGCATCGCGACAAAAAACTCTGACGCCTCGATGTCGAAGACCTCGAGGATCTCGCCACCGCCTCCCTGTGTTTCGTGGCAGCGAAACGCCTCGCGCTTGGTATCGAGATACTTCGGCGTTAAATACCCTGCGCCGGCGCAAAGAGACCTGCCCAGATTGATTTTGCCACTCCGACGGGCTATGAATAGATCATAAATCGCTCACGCCCATCAACGAAGGGAGTTGCCAAGAGGTGAAATATCGAAGGTGGTTCTTCGCTCTTTGCGTGCTGGTGCTCGGTTGCATCATCGGCATAGCGCACGCGCCGCTGGCTCAGACCAGCCGGGTTGCCGATTGGCTAACCGATGGCGGTAACGCACAACGCACTGGCTGGCAACAGAATGAGCAGACTCTCAGCACCAGCACCGCCAGGGACATGAAGCTCCTCTGGAAGGTGAAGCTCGATAATGAGCCGCGCCAGATGCACTCGCTGCTGCCTGTCCTCGTCGCAGGTCGCGTTGATACCCAGAGTGGGCCGAAACAGATCGCCATCGTCACTGGCGTCTCCGACAATATCTATGCGATCGACGTCGAGAAGGGCCAGCTGCTCTGGAAGCGGCACTTTGAGACGTCCTGGACGCCGCCGCCGGGAGGTGGTCGTGGAGCGGGTATCCTGTGTCCTGGTGGAATTACCGCGACCCCAACTGTCGGGCCAACCGAAACGCCCGGCAAATACGTGCTCTACGCTGTTGCCTGGGACGGAACGCTGCGGAGGCTAAATCTCGCAGATGGAGCCGAGATCGAGCCACCGGCCAGGTTCATGCCTCCGAACGGGAAACCATACGCGCTCAATCTCGTCAATAAAGTCATTTACACACATACGGCGCAAGGTTGTGGCGGGAATCCAAATATGGTCTATACCTACGATCTGACCACGAAAAAGGTTGGTTCCTGGGGACCTGCGGGTGGCGGGATGTGGGGTAGAACGGGACCGGCGATCAGCTCAAACGGCACCATGTACACCGGGACCGGTGATGGACGTTGGGACCCGGAGAACGGAGTCTTTGGAAACGGAATCATTGGTGTGCAGCTCGATCCAGTGTCGAAGGCCGTCAAGCTGGTGGATTACTACGGTCCATCAAATGCCGAGTGGCTCTGGAAACGCGATCTCGATATGCAGGTCACTCCGGCGATCTTCAACTACAAAGGCAAGGAACTGATGGTGGATGCGGGAAAGGAATGCCGCGTCTACCTTACGGATACTGAGTCGATCGGTGGTGATGACCATCGGACACCGCTTTATCGCACGCCGTTGATATGCAACGAAGAGGTTAACTTCGCGTCGGCCGGCATCTGGGGGTCGATGGCGAGTTGGGCTGATACGCGAGGGAACCGTTGGGTGCTGACGCCGTTCTGGGGCGCGAAGCATTCGACGTTTAAGGCGCCGATCGAGTATGGCCCGGTCAAAAACGGTGCGATTGCCGCATTCAAGGTGGTGGAGAAGGCTGGAAAATGGGAACTCGCGCCGGCGTGGGTCTCGCGTGATATGAACCACGCGGAGCCTCCCGTAATTGCGAATGGAGTGGTCTTCGCCTACGGCAACGGTGAGGATACAGACCAGGCTGCGTTCGATATCGGACTTGCATACAACAGTGCGGCTCTGCGGATTGCGGGCTCAACTCACGCCGTCCTCTATGCGCTCGACGCGCAGACGGGAAAAGAACTCTGGTCGAGTGGCGATCAGATTGCTTCCTGGAGCCACTGGGGCGGCCTCTCACTTGCCAACGGGCGTGTTTACATAAGCACATTCGATGGCATGCAGTATTGTTTTGGCATCAAGGGGGCGGCCGAGAACTCGACGCCTTAGTTCTGCGGACGGCGGTTTCGAACGCTCGATCTATCAGGTTCGAGAGATGTCCAGACCGGCTTTTGAAAAACACAGGACACGCGAAAGGAACTTCTGACATGCGAAGACTTGTCACCGTTGCCGCTCTCTTCGTCTGCGGCGCGATAGTCTGGTTGAACGCAGCGAAGGCTCAAAGTCGTGGACCAACCGACTGGATGACGAGTAATGGCGATGGGCAGCGCTCATCGTGGGTGCGCAGCGATGGCAAGATATCTAAACAGTCGATTGAGAAGCAGGGCCTGCAGTTTCTCTGGAAGATGAGACTCGACGGCAGGCCCGGCCAATCGAACGCACTGACACCTCCGGCCCTTCTCGAAAGGTTGATTGGATATCGCGGCTTTCGAATGCTGGCCTTTCTCGGCGGCAGATCAGATCGGGTGTTTGCGATCGATACCGACCTTGGTCGCATGGAGTGGCAGAAGGACCTGGTTGGCGGAACGGCTTCGCAATTGCGCCGAGTGCCAGCAGAGTCGCTGAGCTGCCCTGGCGGGATGACTGCGGGCATCACTCGACCGACTACGCTCTCGATATCTCCCCCGCCGGCGGTATCCGGCGGTGGCGGCCGAAGTAATCCGGCTCGTAGCGCCGTTGGCGAGCCAGGAGGGGGCGCCGTCACGCTTGCCCTGGTCCGCCCCAATCCGCCGACTCCCTCCCCTGCCGCAACCCAGAATCCAACGGCTCCGCCACGCGTCAATCCGGCTGATCCGCCCGGAGGTCAGTTTGGCAGCGGTCCCTTTCTTGTGCATGCGCTTTCGAGTGATGGCATGTTCCATTCGATGCACCTCTCGAACGGAAAGGACTATCAGTCTCCGGTAAGATTTGTGCCCGCAAACGCAAATGCAACAGGGCTCATTGTCGCGGACCAGACTGCCTATGTATTCACGCAGAACGGTTGTGGCGGTGTTCCGAACGGTATCTGGGCTCTCGACCTCCAGACCCATAAGGTAACCAGCTGGAAGGCAAATGTCTCAGGCCTGGCAGGCGCAGCATTCGGCCCGGATGGGACGCTCTACGTTGCAACTGGCGCCTCGGGCGAACTGTCCAATTCTCTGGTAGCGCTGGATCGTCGAACTCTCAGCATACGGGATTGGTATCATCCGGGCGCGGTTGAATTCTCCAGCACACCCGTCGTTTTTGAATTCAAAGGAAGGGTGCTGCTGGCGGCGACAACGATCGACGGCAGATTGCACGTCCTCGATACCTCAAGTCTTGGTGGCGCCGACCACAAAACAGCGCTTTCAACAACGGCGGCAGGCGGTCTGAGTGACTTTCATCCCGGCGCACTCGCAAGCTGGCAGGACGCGACGCGGACGCGCTGGATCCTGGTGCCGAGTCGCGGACCAGCCACGGTACCGTCGGGATTTGGAACCGGCAATGGTCAGGTCACATCAGGCGCCGTTGTTGCCTGGAAGCTTGTTGAACAGGACGGAACGCCGAGGCTGCAACCAGGCTGGCTTTCGCGCGATCTAGCTTCGCCTCTCCCACCGACGATCATCAACGATGTGGTGTTTGTCGCTTCTGGAGAGGCGGGAGGTACGAGCGGCCCGGTGACGAAACCGCGCGTCTTCGGCACGTCTCGCGCGATACTTTACGCACTCGACTCATTAACGGGAAAAGAACTCTGGAACAGCGGGACAACGATGACCTCTTTTTCCAGAGGCGGCGCATTGTCGGGCGGGGTTGGGCAGATCTATGTCGGCACTCACGATGGCACTCTCTATGCCTTCGGGGTTCCGATGGAGCACTGAGCGAGTGAAGCGGCCTTTCTCATCATCGAATCGCTCGAGGTGCGCGCGCATCCTTATCGTCGCCGTGGCCTGCATGCTTTTTGCTGCTGGTTCAGATGCGCGCTCGGGTATTGGCCAGGGAAGGACTCTTCCGGATGGCCCGGGAAAAATGGAAACGCAGAAGGTCTGCTCGGGATGCCACGAAATCGAGAAGACTCTCTCGCTCCGGCAGGATCGGACGGGATGGCATCGCACCATCGAGAAGATGATCTCCCTCGGAGCAAAGGCAACGGACCAGGAGTTTGATGCCGTTGTCGAATACCTGACCAAACACTTCCCCGCCGATGACGTCCCATTGGTCAAAATCAATCAGGCAACGGCCATCGAACTCGAAAGTGGCCTTTCACTAAAGCGCTCGCAGGCTGCCGCGATTATTCGATACCGGAATGAAGTCGGCCGATTCAAAAACCTCGACGACCTGAAAAAGGTTCCGGGAATCGATGTCGCGCACATCGAAGCGAGGAAGGATCGACTCAGCTTTGAGGACTGATTATCATGCCCGTCAAGATTCTGTTTGGGTTACTCCTATGCTGCCTCCTGACGGCGGCGCAAACGCGCCCTGATTGTGGCGCGCTGACTACCTCGCTCGAGCGGCGTCTCGAAGCTCAGCATCGCCTGCTGGTTGATTGGGCGGGTCTTACCCGCTACGGCAGCGAGAACACCGAGATTGCCAAGCCAGCAGCGTCGACCGA
>JBDTUW010000454.1:0-4394 GCA_040007555.1 Acidobacteriota bacterium
CAATATCTATCCACGCGAGATCGAGGACTTGCTCCTTGAACAGCCCGGCGTCAGGGAGGCGGCCGTATGCGGCGTTGCAGACAAGCGGCGTGGCGAACTTCCCGTTGCATACATCGTCGCGGATGATCCATTCGATCCGGAGGTTCTCAAAGAAGTTTGCCGGCGGTACCTGGCCTCGTTCAAGGTACCGAGAGCGTTTGTCCGGCTTGACGCTTTGCCACGAAACGCGCTTGGCAAGGTACTGAAGAAACTGCTCCCCGCTCCGCCGGCTCTATGAATCCAGCTCTTGCATCCATGCTCGCGTTGATTCTTGCGATAGTCCTCTCGATGACTTCGCGCATCAATGTCGGCATTGTCTCCATTGCCCTCGCCTCGCTGATTGGAGTGTTCATCGCCGGTATGAAGGTGGAAGCTGTTCTTGCCGGCTTTCCCGCGGGACTCTTCCTGACTTTGACGGGCGTGACCCTGCTATTTGCCTGCGCAGATCTGAACGGCACACTTGAGCAGATGGCTCACCGGATCGTCGGTCTTGCACGTGGTAGCCGCCGCGCCCTTCCATTGCTCTTTTTTATGATTGCGCTAGTCATTTCAAGCGTGGGACCGGGTGCGATCTCGAGCGTTGCACTTGTCATTCCGGTGGCGATGATGATCGGCAAGCGCGCGCGGCTGCCAAACTTTCTGACCGCGCTGATGGTGGCCAACGGAGCAAACGCGGGAAATCTGTCGCCGATCAGTTCAGTCGGCATTATCGCCAATACAAAGATGGAGGAGGCTGGCGTCGGCTATCACCCGGGCAAGGTCTGGTTCGCAAACCTCGTGGCTCATGCGATCATCGCTGGACTCGCTTATCTCCTTCTGGGCGGACACAGACTCACGGGCAGCGAAGATGCGGGAACTGTCGCAGAAGAGCGCCGCAAATTGAACCGCGATCAAATCTGGACGGTTGCTGTGATTGCGGTTTGGATCGTCAGCGTGATCCTGTTGAAGGTGAGTCCCGGTCCAGGCGCCTTTGCGGCGGCCGCACTCCTGATCGCAGTCGGCGTCACCGATGAACAGCTCGCAATCAGGAAGGTGCCGTGGGGAATCATTCTCATGGTCTGCGGCGTGACAGTTCTGATAGCGTTGCTTGAAAAGACTGGCGGGATGGATCTCTTTAGCGGCTATCTCGCCCGGCTCGCCAGACCATGGACCATCAACGGATTGATAGCGCTCATTACCGGCGCCATCTCGACCTACAGCAGCACCTCAGGCGTTGTGCTTCCGGCTTTTCTTCCGATCATCCCCGGGCTCATCGGGAAGCTCGGTGGAGGAGATGCCTTGGCGATCGCGCTCAGCGTCAACATCGGATCAGCTCTCGTTGATGTGTCGCCATTATCGACTCTCGGCGCGATGTGTGTGGCGGCAGTCACTGAGCCCATGGATTCTCAACAGCTTTTTCGGTCGTTGATGATCTGGGGTCTGTCCATGGTTATTTTTGGCGCATTGTTTTGCCAGGCTTTTGCCGGGTTGATCGCACATCTTTGGTAGAGTTTGCAATAGGTGTAATGAGAAGAACGGAGTAGAAAAGAGGATGCCCGAGGGCGATGCTCGCAAATTTCGTGGGTTGGGTTTCTTTACCTGGTTGCGCAGGCAACTTGGGCCCGATAGCCGGCTCTGGCATTCAACGATGGCGATCTCGTCAGCGCTGCTGCTTCTCGCGGCCTTTCCACCATTCTCAATTGATTACTGCGCCTGGGTTGCGCTCGGTCCACTGCTTCATGTCATCACCCGGGGCATCCGACTTCGCCGCGCGTTCTGGCTCGGATGGCTTTGCGGAGTGGTCTTCACCTTTTTTGCGGAGAACTGGATTGCGCACTCGATGACGCACTTTGGTGGATTGCTAACGGTAGTTGCGTATGCCGTGGCATTCCTATTCGCCTCATTGCTGGCAGTCTTCCCAGCTCTTTTTGCGTTGACCATGGCGCAATTGGTTAGAACGCTTGGCCCGGTTGGACTCGCTGGTGCCCCGATCGTCTGGGTGGCGACCGAATGGTTGCGACCCGTGGTAACTGGGGTGACGTGGAACGCGCTGGGCATCTCGCAGGTGCGTAACTTTCCCATTGCCCGATTGTCGCAATACGGGGGTGCATATCTCATCAGTTGGGAACTTGTCGGAGCGAGCACACTCTTGCTGCTCTTTCTGAGAGGACGGCAGAAGATTAACCGCCAGACCGCGGCTGCGGTGATCCTCATGATGCTCGTGCCACTGCTACTCCCGGCCGGAGGTCGCGTCCCCAATGGCGACGGTCCCTCCGAGAGGGCGCTTCAACGGGTGACTCCGGTGAGGATTCTTGGGGTTCAGCCCCATATTCCACTCGGGTCCGATGGGGGACCCGAGGAGTTCACCAGGAAATTCGCAGGCGTTCGATCCTTAACCCTCGACGGCATGCGTCGTAACGCCGAGCGCAAACCGGACTTGGTCATCTGGGCGGAGTCCCCGCTGGCTCTCTTTTACGAGAATGACCCCTCGGTTCGTGAAAGAGTGGATGCTCTGGCGAAGGAGACAGGCGCCTTCATTGTCGCGAACACGATCACGCGTGAGGCGGATCAGTATTTCAACAGCGTGCACGTTATCAGTCCGCGCGTGGGCGACGGCAAGCCCGACATTCCGTTGAAGAGGTACGACAAGATTCGACTTGTCCCATTTGGTGAGTATGTGCCCTGGCGTGCGGTGCTTGGTCGCTTTGTTCCAGCCATTGTCGGAGACTTCGCGCCGGGTCGGGATGCGGTCGTCAACACCGTCAGGCTCGAGACGATTCGCGAAGGGCTCGCGGTCAATGGACCTCAACAGGAGCCTCAGCTCCAGATCGAGCGCAATACGAGATTTGTTCGGATAGGTGCTTTTATCTGCTATGAGGCGGCATATCCCGATCTGGTCCGGCAGTTCGTCAACAATGGGGCGACACTTCTCGTCAACGTCTCGAACGATGCCTGGTTCGGAGATACCGCCGGTCCCGAGCAGCATCTCGCACACGCGATGATGCGAGCCATCGAGAATGATCGCGATCTGGTCCGGGTTACGAATTCCGGAATCACCGCCCTCATCACGTCGGATGGGGTCGTTGTCGACGCATTGCCGCGGTCCACGGCTGCGTTCCAGGCGTGGGAGGCGATGGCGCGCGGGGGTGTGCGGACCTTTTATACAAGGCACGGCGATCTCTTTGCGATCGGCTGCACCTGGGCCGCCACACTTCTGGCAGCAATTTGCGTGACGCGATGGTTGCTCGCAAGAAGGGCGGCGCGCAGTTTAGAGGTGTAACCGCGCCTCTCTCGATTGCGCGACATTTGACATGTGCGGCAGGCGTGATCTAATTTGCAGTAATAGTTGGGGTGCTTCTTCAATAAATTGATCGTTGCTCTTGACCACTGTTCGCCTTTTATGCGGAAAGGGACTGGAGAGTCGGCTTTCCACCTTGTTATCGGTTTAGGGAGGACGAAGATGGAGAAAACTATCAGTTTTGTTGACAGTGAAGCCTTCTACAATCAGCTCCTGGAGCTCGAGAGTCGCGGGGAAGAATACACAATCGAGACGGAGATCTCGGAGGCGAAGAACCTGCCGCTTCGCCTGCTTCACCACGTCGGCCTAAGCAAGGACGACATCGCCCATCTGCAACACAAAGTCGTCGAGGAGAGCGATTTCATGCTCGACTTCGTCGAACCGATGGTCGTCAAATTTAATGAGATGATTGGGAAATACAAACCTGCGAGGGGGTACGAGTTCTCCGCGCAGGCTGACGACTACGATACCATCAAGATGCACGGACGGCGGCATATGACGGTTTAGGCACCTGTCGGCTTATCTGCTTATCGGAGAGAGAATCGCGGCGATGCTGACGCTGAGCGTCAGCTCGCCGCGATATTTCTGGATTGGGGAAGTGGATCAACGATCGCGGTTTCGTTCGCGCACGGCGCTTCCGTAGTTTTTCCCGGCCCATGTCATACCGTTGATGTATTGGCCGACGGCTCTGACGCGGGAGCCTTTTGTGGGAACGCCAGTCTCGGTCAAGACCCAGATTCGCCCGGTTTCATCGTCGAGTTCGTAGGCACCCATGCCAAGAGCCCCAAAGCTATTGGTGACAACTCCCCGGACGGACACTTCTTTGTTGCGGTAACGGCTCGGTTCACCGTTGAGCCGACCGATAGTGGTTTCACTTGGACACGCCGTCAGCGCGATGGCGCTTCCGATGACCAGGGCCACAGCCAAATAACGTTTCTTCATTTTCCACCGCCTCACATTCGCAGCTCGTTTTGTGCGACAGGGGTATCGCGCCTCAGGCAGTATAGCTGATTTTGGTTTTTGGATTTTAGATTCTTAGTTTTTGAATCTGCGCAGAACGAGTCTAACAATTTCAAGC
>JBDTUW010000455.1:0-4390 GCA_040007555.1 Acidobacteriota bacterium
CGGTGCCCGTGTTGCTGATCTTCGCGGCTCTGCTGGCCTGCTGGCTTCCCGCGAGGCGAGCGATAAGGATTGATCCAATGATCGCGCTGCGGGATGAGTAGAAATGGGCGGGACGAAACGCAATCCCCTGCCAAATCTCAGCCCAGCGGGAAGGTGAAGGATGAAATGTTTCCGACGCGCTTGCAAGAGAATGGCGCTTTTGATCTCCGTACGAGCGACATGTCGCTCGCCGCGCCTACCTCAAAGAATCCTTGCTCAGGAGGAGCCGTGCATAATGGGCGGTCGGTGTCGCTCCTACGGCGCTGGAGTTCTGAGGGCAGGCACGGGCTATGAACGTGCCGATCTTAATGCAGCTCCGCGTATTTGAAGTCCTTCCAGCGGACGCGACTTAGACAAAACTGCGGCGAGTGTGAGAAGGTAAAGATGCGAAGGGGTGACTGGCCCAGTGCGATCTTGATGAACCAATCAATGTCGTCACCGCTCTTCGCGCTCAGGCTGACTAATAAAGCACCAACGAGGCGGCACCAGGCAGGATCGGCAAAGAGTTGGTCCACTTCAAGGCTCTGCCGCTAAAGGACAGCGTGCGCGAGTTAACGCTGGGAAAGCTCTGCGCCATAGGGAAGTAGAATCTCTTTACTGCTGTTCCCGAGTGTTGTTGTCACCTAAGCAGTAATCGACGGGAGCGGCAAGAACAGCAGCGCGCCAGCGGAGAAAAACTGCTTGACGCACTTGCCTGTACTCAGATCAACGTACACACCTCTTCCAGCTTCTTCTTTTCAAGATCAGGTACCACGGCCTTGCCATCCGGATACCCGACCACTAAAAGGAGGAACGGACTTTCATTCTTCGGCCTAGCCAGTATCTCATTCAAGAACTTCATCGGACTTGGCGTATGCGTCAGCGAGACCAGTCCCACATGATGGATCGCCGTAATGAGTATGCCCGTGGCTATCCCCACCGATTCCATCGCATAGTAGTGTTTGACTCGCCGACCATCCGGCAACAAGCCATACCGCTCGACGAACACAGCGATGAGGTACGGCGCCAGCTCGAGAAAAGGCTTGTGCTGGTCTGTACCCAAAGGCGCGAGCGCATCCAACCACTCTTTTGGGGCACGTCTGTTGTAAAACTCCAGCTCCTCCTGCTCAGCAGCGATTCTGATCTGTCGCTTCACCGTCTGATTGCTAATGACTACGAAATGCCACGGCTGGAGATTCGCTCCGCTTGGGGCTGTAGCTGCTGCTCGAATACATTGCTCGATAATCTCATGTGGAACAGAGCGGTCGGAGAACTGGCGCACAGTGCGTCTGCGTTGCATCTGCTGGCAAAAACCAAAGGCGCGCCCCGTCATTTCATCAATCGGAAATTCACGATAGTTGGCAAGTGAGACGAATTTTGCAGTTGACATCAGATACTCAATTCTCCATCGGTCTTACTTGCGCAACGAATCGAGCGGTTGCCCGGCCAAAGGCGTTGACGTCCTTCCGTCTTTAGTAACCGGCCCATATATTCAGTCGTGTACTGAGCTTTTCAGCGGCCGAAGCCATTTTGAGCCTTGCTAGAGCTATTGTCTGGGCATGTCCCGCAATTCGATCAGAGCTTATCTGGAAGAACTGACCACCGGTGGCCTCTGTTTGATCAGGCCATCAACCAACCAGTATCAGGGGGGGGAGATTGAGATCGCGGACGCCCTTCTGGCCGTATCACAAGGATGCGGTTCCGTTCGCAGTGCAGGACGGCACCATTTCCGAGTCAGTCTTTGTTGAGCGGGTTCATCGTCTGCTCCTTACTCGGCGAATGCACGCAGTTAATCAAACTTGCAAACATCCACATTTCCAAGCCGAACATAAATCGACTTTTGCTGTCACCGCGACGAACAAATATGTGGTTGACTGCAGCATTACGCACCTTGAGGAGCAGCTTAACCCCAAAGTTTTTGTCAGAATTCACCGTTCAATCCTGCTCAATACAATCTACGTTCAAGAGATTCATTGGAAGGTTCTGGGTTGCTCGCAAAACGCCTTGTACACGATCGCCCCCTTGATGTCTGTTTGTGGTTTTCACAGACACCAAGAGGATACAAGAGCTAAGTGATTGCAAACAAAACAACTTAAGGAAGGTGTTGATGCCGAAGGGGGGACTCGAACCCCCACGGGTTGCCCCATACGCCCCTCAAACGTACGTGTCTACCAATTCCACCACTTCGGCACAAAACGGGCTCTTCATGAGAGTTATTTCTTTGGGGATGCAGCAGGTGATGCGCTCGTTGTGGGACTCGGCGCGACCGTGGCTGAAGTACCCGGCGACGGACTCGCACCCGGGCTCGCGGCCACGCTGGCGGCGGGTGACGGAGACGGCAACGCTGCGGATGGTCTTTCGCTCACCACCGAACTTGGGCCATTGAATCCTGGAAGGGAAAACACAAGTGCCAGGAACATGAAGATCGCCGCCGAGACGATCGTCGCCTTTTCCAGCGGCTTCTGCGCTCCACGAGGTCCGAATGCGGTCTGACTTCCTGCTCCCCCAAAAGCGGCGGCAACGTCGCCACCCTTCCCTGATTGCAAAAGAATCACGAGGACAAGAAATAGACAGTCGATGACGAAGATTGCTTTGAGAACGTAATTCAAAAGGTTCCTGCCTGGTTATCGGTTGTAGTGAACGATGCGAGCGAACGATTGAGCCTCGAGGCTGGCTCCTCCTACCAAGGCGCCATCAATGTCCGCTTCAAGCATCAACGTCGCGATATTTTCGGGTTTGACGCTTCCCCCATAGAGAATCCGCGTTGCCTGGGACGCTTCCAGGCCAAATCTCTCTTCGAGACAACCCCGAATAAAGCCGTGCATCGACTGCGCTATCTGAGGTGTTGCCGTGCGGCCTGTGCCAATTGCCCAGACCGGTTCATAAGCGATAATGATACGAAGAAGATCATCGCCTGTCAACTCAGCCAGACCCAGATATAGCTGATCACGAACGACATCCTCCGCCTTTCCGCCATCCCGCTCCTCAAGCATCTCGCCAACGCAAACAATCGGTCTGAGGCCAAAGCTCAGCGCCGCCCGAGTCTTTCGGTTAACCTCAGTATTCGTGTCGCCGTAGAATTGGCGCCTCTCTGAATGCCCCACCAGCACATGCGAACAGCCGGCATCCCGCAGCATATCTCCGCATATCTCGCCCGTGTGAGGTCCCTGCTTTGTCTCACCTGAGAGGTTCTGCCCCGCAAGTGAGATGCTCGACCCCTCGAGGCGGTCAGCCACTACCTTGATCGCGGTAAACGGTGGCGCAATTACTACTTCGCAATGATTGGCATTTGACACGAGGGGTTTGAGCTCGATCGCCGTCGCGAGTGACTCCCCGCTCAGCTTGTACATTTTCCAATTGCCAGCAATGATCGGCTTACGTTTCATACGGATGACAGTCCTCGAGGGCAAGCGGGCTATTTCTGATTCCTGGAGATGTACAGCTTGGCAAACTCCACCAGATGCGGTGCCTGCTTGAGTCCTACCTTGGCAGCCTCCTCCTCCGCTGTTTCGATCGACCAGCCGTCGCGCAGCACCCGCCTGATCATCCAGAACGCTCCGACGCGGATGGCCGCAGTGCAATGAATGAAGGCTGGCCGATTTGCCGGATCATCGGTCAGCGTCAGGAACTCTGTCGCCTGCTCTTCCTTTGGATCGCCGTAAGCGACGGGAATATTGAAATACTTCAGTCCGAGCTTCTCGGCAGCGGCCTTCTCCTCCTCCCAGCGATGCTCGCCGGGAGTCCTGAGATTGATGATTGCGCGAACGCCGGACTGCTTGAGCGTATCGAGTTGTTCGAGGCGCGGTTGCCCACCGGTGCAGAATTGATCATTGATCTTGAGGAAGTTTCTGATTCCTGGTGGTGGATCCTGTCCAACGACCATCACGCAACACATGATTGCGAGAGTGAGCGTCAATATCGGGAACGTAAATCTCTGGTTCATGAGCTTTGCCTCGAAATGAAAACAGCAGTTCAGCTTGCCTCGAAACAATACCATCGGATGCGCAGATTTCTCAGCTGGCCGGGGCGTCAGTAAGGGCGGCAACGCCCGGCAGAGTTTCACCGGCGAGAAACTCCAGTGTGGCGCCACCTCCCGTCGAGATATGTGTAATCTTGTCAGCGAGACCCGACTCAATGACTGCAGCTACTGAGTCACCGCCGCCGACGATGGATACCGCCAGACCCTCCTCCGACGCGGTTGCAACTGCTTCGGCGATCGCGCGTGTCCCCTGGTCGAAGGGAGTTTTCTCAAACATTCCCATCGGTCCGTTCCAGATAATGGTCTTCGCATCCAGAATGGCTGACCGGTATTGATTCCTCGTCTCGACTCCAATGTCGAGCCCCATCTCGTCAGGTCTTGTCGCTTCGACCG
>JBDTUW010000456.1:0-4386 GCA_040007555.1 Acidobacteriota bacterium
TGACTTGCCAATGACATCGAGGGCCTCGTTGGCATCAGACATGATGTTGGCAAACGGCTTCTCGCAGTAGGTATCCTTGCCTGCGCGAACGGCCTCGATTGCGTGCTGGGCATGCTGGAAGTCCGCGGTCGCGATGATCACCGCATCGACGTCCTTCATTGCATAAAGTTCGTCGGTATTGCGGACTTTCAATGGCTCCTTGATGCCATATTTCTTTGCCACGGCCGGCGGCACCTCTTCCCGGCGTTTGCTCCAGATATCGCAGACCGCAACCAGGTCAAAGTTCATCGCACCCGCCTGACCCAGAAATGCGGGAACGAGTGAACTCATCATCCGATCGCCGGCGCCGACGATGGCAACACGCACGCGATCATTCGCTCCGAGAACGCGCGTCGGCTTCAGAACACCCGAAAGCGTCAGACCTGCAGTTGCCACCGAAGTCTGTTTAATAAAACTCCTGCGAGTAGGTTTCTCTGTCATTCCTTACCTCCTTCAAGTTACAGCGCGGGCGAACATTTCACAGCGCGGGGGAGACCGGCGGCGCGGGGTCCCACAGGACCTGGCGCCGCTTTCCCTCATGCTAGTCGATCAGAATACGAGCTTCAAACCAATCTGAACATTTCGGGGCAGATTCTGCGTCGAGGTCGACTTCCCGAAATTCGTATCTGTCGGGTTGAGATTCGGATTGGCAAAGACCGGCGTGTTGAATGCGTTGATAAACTCGCCGCGAATTTGCAGCTTGACCGACTCGGTGATGGCGACATTTTTGATGACCGAGAGGTCCCAGAGATTAAGTCCCTGACCGCGGAAACCGGTGAAACGCGAGCCGAGTGTCCGGATATTGTTGGTCAGCTGAATCCTCGTATCAGCACGCTGCTTTGCCGTATCAATCACTCCATTTGTTTGCACGGCTGCATCGCTGAAGTAGAAGCCACTGGCGTCAAAAGTGCGATCGACGTTGGCGCCTTTCATCGTCGCTCTGAGTTTGGCGGGATCGCCATTGTAGTAGCGATTATCGAGCGTCAACGGACGGCCACTCTGAGCCTGCCAGATGCCCTGCACCTGCCAGCCGCCGGCAATCGCGTTGAGCGGACCGTTCCAGTCCTGGCCAAAGCGGCGTCCACGACCGAAAGGCAGCTCCCAGATACCGCTCATGACGATGCGTTGCGGGATGTCGGCATCACTCAGCCGCTTCTCGAACTCTGCATCGAACGGATTGAGGAGTGACGCCTGCTCGATAAACTTCGAGAACGTGTAGCTGGCGAGAATGGTAAAGCCCTTCGAGAAGCGACGTTCGATCCGGGCCTGCGCCGAATGATAGTTGCTCTTGGCGTCATTGCGCCGGGTGTTGATATTGAGAAACTGCGGGAATGGCCGCAGCAGTTGTCCTCTCGTTGTCGTGTTCCCGTTGAGTGTCACTCCCGGTATCAGACCACGAAACGGGTTGGTGACGTTGGCGGAAAGGAAATTGACGACCGTCGTGTCGCGAATCGGGCTGGTCGAAAGATACTGTTTTGGGATCGGATTGATATCGTACGTCACGACCCCGTTATATCCACGGTTGCCAACATATGCGGCCTCCACGAGCCATTGCCCCGGCAGCTCGTACTGAAAGCCAAACTCCCACCGTTGCGCCTGGGTGTTCTTCGTATTCAACGGGAAAAAGTTGATGTCGCGCCCCATAAACGTCGCCAGACCGCCGCTTGCACCCGGAGGATTGGTGACCCCGTTCGGGAACGGGTTCGTCAAGCTGGCAACAAAGGTCAATGACCCATTGAGCGTCGGGACGATGTTGGTCGCCTGCGAAAATCCCGGTTGCTGGACCCCATCAATCACAAAGGGGACGGTGTAGATGCCCCAGCCGCCACGCAGGACGAGCTTATCGTTCACCTGAAAGGCGGCGCCGATGCGCGGCTGGATGTTGTTCTTGTCGGAATTCCAGAAGCCTCGATTCGAGTCGGTGGGGAAAAGGAGCCCACCCTTCACATTAAGGTTGGCGGCGGGAATCTCCGGAATCGGACTTGCCGCGTACGCCGCCTTCACCGCTGCCTCGATCGGGCTGGCAGAAGTGAAATCGAAGCCGCGAACGTTGCGGTTGTAACGCTCGTCGGTGGCGGCCTCGAACTCGTAACGCAATCCAAGATTGAGCGTCAACTTCCTGCTTACCTTGAAGTCATCGTGAACGAACATTCCGTGATAGAGCGACTGATTCGAACGCGCTGCATTGCGGTCAATAAACCCGGCAGTCGGCAATCCAAGCATGAAAGACGCGAGCTCGGGCCCGATCGTCGGATTGGCTGCGTTGTCGAGCGGTCCACGCACGAAGTCGGCGCCAAAATCGTAGCGTCCCGCAGAGTGGCCGGGACCAAAGGCATTCTCACGATACGAGCGGAAGTCATATCCCATCCTGATCGAGTGCTGCCCGGCGATCTTGGTCAGAGTGGGTTGCACCGAATAGATGTTGTGATTGTTTCCGCCACCGATGCTCTCACCGAGAAGCGAGTAGGTGCCCCCTCGAAACTCAAATCTGGGAAGATAGAGTTCAGGGCCAAAGAGCGCCGCAGTCTGCGCGGAGAAGCCAAGCGACGCGGGTGTGAACGCGCCCTCGTGCTGGCGAATGCTTGGTTCATTAAAACGCGAGAAGCCAACGCGAGTATTGAGAATCACTGTCGGCGAGAAATTGTAGACGTGATCAAACGTCCCGCCATCATTTATGCGGAAGAGGAAATTGCCGATCGGTCTGATCCCGTTAACAACATCAGCCCAGTTGCCCCGCGACTCGCGCCGGTTGTTGTGCGAGTAGCGAAAAAAGAACTTCTGCTGGTCACTGATGATCTGATCGAAACGATAACTCTCCGAGTGGAAGGTATCCTTGCGAGGATTGCCGCTCTGGAAGTTGTTGCGTCCTACCGAATCGCCAGGAAGATTCGGCGCCGGATAGAACTGCAGAAAGTTTTTCGCCACCGGATTGATGCGGCTGGCGCAGATGACATTCGCCTGTCCATTGCAGGTGAGTGGGCTGCGTCGCACACGGGCACCTTCCTGAACGCCGGTGAAGGGATCGTAAAGGGTGATTCCCTGTGCAATCAGAGCTGAGAAGTCGCCCTGACGTTCCGCAAGTGTCGGCACCGTGAACAATCCAGGCTCCGGAAATGTATCCTTCAAACCTTCGAAGGCAAAAAAGAAAAACGTCCGGTTCCGGCCATCATACCCAAGCGGTCCAAAGATGCTCTTTGGCAACCAGATAGGTCCGCCGACTACGCCGCCGTAGCGATTGTAACGAAGTGCCGTGCGATCGGCCTTCCCGTCCTTATTGTCATCCTTGCCCGTCCGATTGAGAAAGAAGTCGTTGGCCGAGAGTTTGTCATTTCTGACAAATTCGTAGAGCGACCCGTGAATGGCGTTCGTTCCACTTCGCAGCGTGACGTTTACGGTTGCTCCGGCCGTGTGCCCCGTCTGACCATCAAAGCTCGCCGTCTCAACCTTGAACTCCTGGACCGCATCTGCGGGTGGAACAAAGGCGACGCGCCCGAGTCCGCCGCCGCTGGCCATGTTCGGTGTTCCATCCAGGGTGAATTCATTACGTCCTGGAGCTCCATCAGCAACGATCGAGGACGTGCCTCCATTGTCAAAGGGGCGCGAGAAAAGCAGGTCGCCGGTATAGGCAATGCCTGGCGTCAGACGGGTCAGCACAAATGGGTTGCCGTCGGAAAGCGGAAGGTCCGAGATGCGACGCCGGTCGATCACCTGCCCGGCAGATGCCGACGCGGTATCAAGCAGCGGCGCTTCGGATGTGACGTTGACGGTCTCGCTGACTCCGCCCACTTCAAGTTGCAGATCAAGCACGAGCCGGTCGCCAACGCGAATCTCGACGCCCTCGCGAAGCGATTTCTTGAAGCCCTTCGCTTCGACGGAGACCTTATACGGGCCGGGTGTCAGATACAACACCGTAAATTCGCCAACATTGTTGGTCGTCACCTTGGTCGCCGCATTGGTCGACGTGTTTGTCACAATCACCGTCGCATTTGGCACCGCAGACCCGGATGCCTCCGTTATCCGTCCCGAGACCGAACCGCGAAACTCCTGCGCATTGACTGATATAGCAAAGCAAACCATCAAGCTTGCCGTCATGAAGATGGCGATCGCTCTTGTTCTCCACATGATGGGGGTCCTCCTTAATAGCTCTATGTAATCAAGCCGCGGCCGGTGCCAGCCGGGGAGTCGAGAAAATCCGACGCTGTGAGTCCGCCAGCGGAGGTCACACAGACAGCCTTGTGCCAACTTGGATGTTTTTCTTTCCCAGCTGAAGGCGCTCCTCTTTATTTGCCATCGCCCTATCGCATGGCAGTGTCAATGGGAGCTTATTGATTGAAAAAGATTAGGAGC
>JBDTUW010000457.1:0-4381 GCA_040007555.1 Acidobacteriota bacterium
TCGACGCGCAGACCCACGTGTTCCTTGAACCAATAGTTGACACCACCCCCGACATTGAACCCGTTCGCGACATCGCTGCGGAACGCAACTGAGTATCCACCAGTGAGGAATGGGTCGAGCTTTCCGCTCGAAGTGGCAGTTCGAAAGTGGTACGACGCATTGCCCGAGCCTATACCAAAACCGGAACCCAATCCCGTCATCGGACCTACGTATCCGATCTCGCCTCCAGCACCGAGTCCTTTGTAGACCAGTCGCTCACCGCCAACGCCGACGTGCAGCGTTCCAGTCGCGCCACCGTCACCCACAGAAGCGCCAGGCGCGCCGAATCCATATCCATAGCCGCGGTGCTCGCGTGCGGCAGTCTGCGCACTAGCCAGGCCTGTAATCATCGTCAGGAAAACGCCAAGCAAGAATACTCTTCGCATCGAATTCTTCCTCCACCGTAGAATTGCAGCAAGGAGCCTGCTGCTGTCTTTACCTAATGGCCTAATGGCCTAATGGCAAGATGCGGGCCATTCCTGGCGGTGAACTAAACAAAGGTGTTGGTGGAAGAAGTGGTGGATACCGGAGTGTCTGCCGGAAATAATAGGCGTCGGTAGTCGGCTGATTCCTGCAGGCGCGCAAGTCCTCTGGTGGTGGTGCGGAGACAGTCGTTCGGGCGATTACGCGAAGGCGGAAAGAAACCGCGGAGAGCTCATGGAAGGATTCTATCGATTGGTAGCAACGAGGTCACGGCTTCCGCTCGTACCGATTGATTCGCACCTGTCTTGTGTGTAGTAGATGTTACCCTGCGCAGTAGCCGTTCCTCAGACGTCGCCAGCTGACGGGCAGATGGGAAAGCTACTGGGAGGCTCGTGCAGCCAGAGAGCCTGTACAGATATGACGCACATCCCCTTTAGTTCCTACTGTTGCAAAGTGGTTCCGCGGGCGGTATCATCGGTAATACTCAATGGTGCTAAGCGCGCTCAGTTTCAATGATGGCCTCATGCAAAGCCCTTCTGGAGAAGGCGAAAAACAAGCCGAAGAACCTGAGGTTTGACGAGCTTTGCGCGCTAGCGAACTGCTTTGGATATCAATATCGCAGAACTAAAGGCTCACACGAGATTTACACGAAGCCCGGCAAGAACCCAATGAACTTTCAAAACGAAAAAGGAAATGCAAAACCGTATCAAGTGAGGCAGCTACTTGATGCGATTGAGGAAAGCAATCATGAATAACTACAGTTGTCAGCTTGCCTGGAGTGAAGAAGACGAAGGATACGTTGCCACTTGCCAGGAATTCCCGGGCCTGTCTGCTTTTGGTAGAACGGCGCAGGAAGCCCTGACCGAAGCGGAGATTGCTCTCGAGTTGATGGTCGAAACGTATGAAGAAGAGGGCGTCCATCTCCCCGAGCCGATTGCGCGGACGCCATACAGTGGACAGTTCCGGGTTCGTATTCCTAAAACTTTGCACCGACAACTTGCTAGCCTTGCGCAAACTGAAGAGACGAGCCTTAACCAGTTGGTCGTGGCGACGCTGGCTGAGCGAGTGGGGGTTGCACGTGGCACAACTCAAGCGAACAGAGCGTGGCGCTACGCCCTCCGTTATCTGCGTGAAGTCGTACTACCGTCCAAGAGCAATCCCGCACCTACCGTGCGAAGAAAGCTCGGATCTCCCGGAGTATTTACCTCTAAGGGGGAGACATCTGGAACCCAGGAGGGAAGCTATGTCCATTGAAACGGCATCGAAGAAAACCCCACTTCCCAAGAAGCCGGACGGATCCCCCAAGCCAATCCTCATGGCATATAAGGACGTGGCCACCGCGCTCGTCAGGCAACACGGTATCCATGAGGGACTTTGGGGGATCTACGTCGAATTTGGAATCCAAGGTGTGAATATGCCCGTGATCGATCCCGAGGGAGACATCGTTCCGGCTGCCATCGTCCCCGTGCTAAAGGTTGGCCTACAAGCTTTTGACGAGGAAACCAATATCAGCGTTGATGCAGCTAAAGTGAATCCAGCGATGAAGGCGAAGAAAAAGAAAGCCAGGCCCAGTCCTGATTCCAAGTAGCTGGGGGAGGGTGTTGCACTGGCCGTAATGGATAAACGCTGAGGAGGGCACAGCCTAACCGAGATGCGTGAGGAAAGATCACCCACCGATACCAACTCCAGCTGCAAAGATATGTTGACTGGTGCGGAGTGGGTAACGTTGCCTAATTCCGTCGCGCCCTTTTTGATCGCGCGGGCGGATTAAAGAGAACTTCGCTGAGCACGAATAGGTTCCAATAGAATGTAGCCGGGAGGAAAGGATGTCAGGGTGGGTAGAACGAATTGAGGAAAAGGGGCCGGGCCTTTCATCTCTGGGTTGACGGCAAGTCGTGGGCATGGGCGCGATGTTCTTCTTCAGATGGACGAGTCTAAGAGAGTTAGCGGTGTTTCGGAAACGCTAATGATCTACGAGGCCAACAAAAGCAAAGGACCGACCCTCGGGCAGTCGGTCTAAATGTGGCGTTTTCGATCTTCACAACCTGCAAGTATATGCGCCCGGCACGACTCGAACGTGCGACCTTTTGGTTCGTGGCCAAGTCGTACTTGTCGCGGCCCCGAAAGCACACTTCCGCTCCATCTGCAGTCGGTGCTCACGCTGGCATGACGATCCATCGTCCAGTGATTTGCGCGAGTCTTCGCTCCGACACCGACCCATCGAGGAGAGATCTGAATAGGGGTTGCTTGTGACAAGACGGTGACGCAACCCTACCGCCGCTGGAGACGGTCTCGGTTTACGGCTCCGAAGATCGTCAGATCTCCAGGAAGGCGAGGCAGACCCGTCTCAGAATGCACTGCAGTGAATTCACTGCGCGGTCGCCCGGTGAGACTCGATATGTCCTGCCGGAATCTAGAGAGAACCTGCCGAAAAGCTGCATCACCGTCTCCGTCTCCGTCTATGACGGTCAGCCGTGCTTCTTCGCGCGAACCGCTGCCTTGGAGGATTGCCGCTAATAACATGAAGGTCTTCTCACCCCGAACATGCACCTTCTTGTCGTCGCCCGGCTTTTGCCAATAAGCCCCTTTAGTCGACGCAGGCATGACGAACAGAAAGGCGTCGGGATTGCTCAGGCCTCGCGACCGAAGTTCAGCCAAGGCCAGCCGCCGAGGATAACGTACCCGTGCTATTCGGGGGTCTGGTCCCACCAAGAACCATTCTGCAGTGCGGTCGAAGAAGTTCTCATCTAGTCCTTCGCGTCCCTCCAAAGGGCTGTAGGGCTCACCGATGAAATATGCACAGAGTTCAACCAGGTTGATCAGTCCATCCTAAATCCGCGCTTGCGAGTCGTGTCCCAGCGGTTCGTCTCTCAGCCACTCTTGGGTCCTCGTCAGTGCCCTCCCAAAGTTGCGTGAGATTTGAGCCGGCTCAAACTCTAGTCGTCGCTGCACCGCGATACGATAAAGGTGCGGCCATGGCCCCAGGGCATCCTCGCGCCCGGCCACTGATTTGGGCCTGCTGCTCAAGGCGCAGTTATTGCCTCCAGAGTACCGACATGTGACGGTTGCCACTTCGTTGACCGCCTTGCTTGTCGCCCGTCAGTCGAGCGAGGTTGTCGGTGATTAGGAAGTTCATGCGCGACTCAGGCCATAGGCTAAAACTCCGGGATCGCTCGGACCATGAACTCATCGAATAGCGGCACCGTGAATGCCATGTCTCCATGCCCGGGACTGTAAACCATTCCCTTCTTGATCAGCCTGGCCCGCACCGGCCCCAGGCTGGTGAGTCTGACGCGCAGCACATTGGCAATCTCTCCGGTTCGTTGCGCGCCGGGCCCCAATGCGGCCATCGCCCGTAGGAAGTTCTTCTCGCTGGGCGTCAGGCGATCAAAACGGACACGGAAGAAATTCTGATCCAACCTCGGGATGACCGTCGCGATGGCATTCTGAACTATCTCCAAAGTGATCGGGCTGGCTTCCGTCAGATTCCACGCTTGATAGCCCCACTCCTGCAGAAAGTATGGATAGCCTCTCGTCAACCGAAATATCTCCCGCAACGCCAGCGCCTCGAAAGCAACGCCCGCCGCTTGCGCAGGCTCCCGCAGGGCTTTCGCGCTATCTTCCTCGGACAGCGCGCCGACAACCGGGAAGCTGAACAGTCGTTCGGCGTAGGATTTCGACTCTCCCGCCAACCCGGGAAGGATAGGCAGGCCGGCACCCAGCAGCACCACCGGAAGCTGCCGCTGCTGCACCTTGTGCATCGCCATGATCAGTGCGCCGAGCTCCTTTTGATTGAAGTATTGAATCTCGTCAATCAACACGGCCACAGCGCTTTTTCTCTCCTCGGCGGCTTCACCAACGACGACGAAGAGGTTTGGCAGATCGATTTCGAGGTCGCCGCTGTCGGCGGATCCCTCTT
>JBDTUW010000458.1:0-4378 GCA_040007555.1 Acidobacteriota bacterium
GTCAGATGGCTGAGACCGGTTCGTGGTAACGCCTTTTACGCGGAATCTCGCGATTGCGAAACATTCCGCCTAAGGCGGTACTACGAACCAGCCTCAGCCATCTGACAACTGACAACTGGCAACTGACAACTGGCAACTGACAACTGGCAACTGCCTCTGTTCGCTGCCACCCACACATGCTAATCTCAGGTTTTTCTGTGAATGCCTTTGGAGACGCCCCTCTGGATAAGCCTGGATAAGCTTGGATAAGCATGGATACGTTTTCGCAAGCAGACCGCTACTCTCGCCAAATACTCTTTCCGGGGATCGGCGAGGAGGGGCAGTTGCGGCTGGCTCGAAGCCGCGTTTCGATCATCGGGTGCGGCGCTCTTGGCTCGCTTCAGGCGGAAATGCTGGCACGCGCTGGAGTTGGCTTCCTGCGATTGATCGACCGCGACTTCGTTGAACAATCCAATCTCCACCGTCAGGTCCTTTACGACGAATCAGATGCCGCGGAGCATCTGCCAAAGGCTGTCGCAGCTGCCAGGAGGCTGAGTCAGATCAACTCTACAACCGCAATCGAGAGTCGCGTCACTGACGTCAGTTACTCAAATGTCGAAGACCTCATTGGTGACGCCGATGTCGTACTGGACGGTACGGATAACTTTGAGACGCGATTTCTCATTAACGATGCCGCCGTGAAGCTCGGCAAGCCCTGGGTTTACGGCGCCGCGGTCAGCGCTCACGGCGTCCAGATGACCATCCGCCCGCACGCTTCTCCGTGCCTGCGCTGCATCTTTCCGGAAATGCCCGCACCGGGATCGACACCAACCTGCGACACTGCCGGCGTCATTTTGCCAATTATCGCAACCATTGTATCGTTTCAAGTCGCAGAGACCCTGAAGCTCCTAACCGATCAGATCGCTGAGCTGCACTCATCGCTCATTCAGATCGACCTCTGGTCAAACGTCTGGACGAGACCGCGCCTTGCCGCGGTCGGAAATGCAGACTGTCCGGTATGCGCCGAAGCGCAGTATGACTACTTGAACTCACGTGGGGGGCAGTTCGCTACTGCTCTTTGCGGTCGAAATGCCGTGCAGATATCGCCTGGAAAGGAAGCGCGCATCGATTTCGAGCAGCTTTCAAGAAAGCTCCAAAACGCCGGTAAAGTTGAGTTCAATCAATATCTCTTGCGCCTCGTGACAGATGGCTACGAGATCACGGTCTTTGCCGATGCGCGAGGAATCATCAAGGGAACGGACGACCCGAATCTCGCGCGTTCTCTTTATGCTCGCTATATCGGTGCCTGAGCCCGAAATTCTCTCTTTTGGAATCGCGCATGACGGAGATCATCGTTCCAGCCTCGACTTCGAACCTTGGCGCCAGTTTCGATACCTGCGGCCTGGCACTGAGTCTTTATCTGCGCGTCTCTATTGAGCCGGATGAGAAGGTGGACGGGCAGCTCGAGATCATCCCAACAGGTGAAGGAGCGGATCACGTTGCCCGGGACGAATCGAATTTGATAGCGCGCGTCGCGCGATTCGTCGCGGCAAAGCGCTGTCACGCGTTGCGCGGGGCAAGGCTCCACGTTGATAGTGAGATTCCGCTCGCGCGCGGACTGGGTAGCAGCAGCGCCGCCATCATTGCCGGTCTCTCAGTGTACGAGGAACTTTCGGGTGACCTTCTCAGCGAGGATCAGCTCTTTTCGTATGCGCTGCATTTTGAAGGCCATGGCGACAACCTCGCTCCGAGCCTGCTCGGTGGCCTGGTAGTCGCTTGTGTCATTGAACGATCCGGGCAGCCGGCCCTTCTGACTATCAAGCGTGAGTGGATTGAGGAGATCAAACTGATTGTCGCGGTCCCCGACCTGGAACTTGAGACTAAAAGAATGCGCGCTGCCCTTCCCTCTCAAGTGAGCCTGATGGATGCCGTGTTTAACGTCCAGCGAGCCGCATTGCTCCAGGCTGCAATTGGCGAAGGACGAACCGACCTGATCAACGAGTGCCTTCGCGACCGCCTCCATCAGCCGTATCGCGCGCCACTGGCGCCCGGGCTTGCCGCGGTGCTGGAAATGAATGATCAAGCCGAAGAGTATCCCGGGCTTCTCGGTGTTGCGATCAGCGGTGCGGGGTCGTCAATGATCGCTTTTGCCACGGAAAACTGCGATGGAATTGCCGACGCCATGCAGGCACGGTTGAACTCATTCGGTTTGAGGTCGCGAACCCTGGTTGTTCCGGTGGATAATTATGGCCGAAGGAGAACCTAAGCGAGAAATGACGTCGCTCACGAAGATTCCGTCAGGTGTCCAGTACTTTTTTGACGATGAGGTGAAGTTGCGTCGCCAGGTCGAGCGGCGCGTGACTGAGGTCTTTGCGGGTTGGTCCTATGATGAGATCATTCTGCCGATCTTCGATTATCATGACCTCTTCGCCCGTGGCATGGGCAGGGAGCAGGCTGAGAAGACCTATCGCTTCGTTGACCGCGATGGCGCTTTGCTCGCGCTCAGACCCGAATTGACCTCGCTCGTCGCCCGGACAGTCGCGACTCGCTTTGTCCGTCGCAGCCGCCCTATCAGGCTCTTCTATTCCGGCGAAGTGTTTCGTTATGACGAACCAACTGAGCGTGCCGCTCGCGAGTTTCATCAGATCGGTATCGAGCATATCGGGAGCGAAGGAACAGCGGCAGACATCGAGATTCTTCTTGTTGCTGCCGAAGCACTGACCGCGCTGGGGATCGCCGATTTTCGCATGGCGTTGTCACATGTAGACTTTTTCAACGGCATCGCGTGTGAACTGGGTTTGTCCGCGGCTGATCGAGGTGTCTTGCGCGAGCTGATCGATCGGCGCAACAGTCACTCGCTGGATCGCTTCCTTCAACTTCATGCGCCGACGATGGATGAGGGAAGAAGAAGCGCCTTCTGCCAATTAACACAGGTCGCAGGAAAGAAAACCGCGATCGACCAGGCTCGAGCGGTTCTCGTCAACCCGCAATCGCTAGCCGCAATCGATAGCCTTCAGCGCATTTTTGAGACCCTCTCGGCGCTCGGCCTGTCGGAGAATTTTGACGTGGACCTCGGGGACACCGGTGGCCTCGAGTACTATACCGGTCTGACATTCAAGGTGTTTATCCCGGAATGGGGCAGTGAGATTGGTGGGGGCGGGCGCTACGACAATCTGATTGGCAATTTTGGCGCTCAGGAACCGGCAGTGGGCTTTTCACTGTCGCTGGACGGACTGGTCGCTGCGATTTCGCATCGGGGAAAACCCGTTTCCAGCGAGGCAGAGCAATTGACGCGGTCGATCACCATTGGCGGTCAGTTCGGCGAGGCTTTTCGCGAGGCCCGCTCGAGACGCGCACGCGGTGAACGGGTGAAGATTGAGGATGGGAGGCGGGTCTCGCAAGACTAAGAAATGCTGACAATCGCGATCTCAAAAGGGAGGCTGCAGGAGGAAACGCTCGCACTCTTCGAGCGTGCAGGAATCGTCGCCGACGAAAATGATCTGAAATCCAGGCGGCTTCAGATCAAGACCACGGACGGGCGTTGCAGTTTTGTCTTCGTCAAACCCGGGGATGTTCCGATCTATGTGGAGTACGGCGTCGCGGATGCGGGCGTGTGTGGGCGCGACGTGCTGCTGGAGTCGCGCGCCGAGGTCCATGAACCGCTCGATCTTAAGATCGGCCACTGCCGAATCGCGGTCGCCGGCCGACGGGAAGTTGTGGGAAAGGACTACAACCTGCTCGCGACTGTGCGTGTGGCAACGAAGTACCCGCGAATCACTTCCCGCTATTTTCACGAACGCGGGATCCCGATCGAGGTCATTGCGCTCTCGGGTTCGGTCGAACTCGCACCACTTCTCGGCCTCTCTGACCGGATTGTCGACCTTGTCGAAACAGGGCGCACTTTGCGTGAGAATGGGCTTGAAGTAATCGATGTCATTACTGATTCGACGGCACGGCTGATCGTCAATCGCGCCAGCTTTCATCTGAAACGTCAGGCGATCGGGAAACTGATCGCGGATATTGGCAAGGCACTTACAGAGTAGCGATACCCATGCTCGAGATCATTAATCTGAAGAATTCCGAGCCCGAGGCAAACGCCCGGCTGCAGCGAATACTTGGCCGCACCGCCGGTATCGAGGCCGATGTGCTTGTTCGAGCCGAGGCCGTAGTGAGGGATGTACGGGCGCGAGGCGATGCCGCTCTGATAGACTACACCGCACGCTTTGACGGCGTTTCTCTGACTCCCCAAATGCTCGTCGCCGATCGGGCGCGGATCGAGGAGTTTGCGTCGCAGGTCGATGGGGAGCTGATCGTCGCGATGCGCGAAGCCATCGCCAACATCCGCTACTATCACGAACACCAAAAGGCGGGCGACTGGGAGATCGAACGCGCCAACGGG
>JBDTUW010000459.1:0-4343 GCA_040007555.1 Acidobacteriota bacterium
TCAACCCACTTAAAGCGCGGCCCTCCTTCCTTAGCCTCGAATTACGAGGTCCTCCACAAAGCTCCTCAACCCCCCCGAATGCCGATGATACCTGAGCGTCACGAGCTCCCGCACCGCCCAGAGCACTCTCCGCAATGAGCTGCCCTCAACGCGGTAGCGCGTTTCAAGATGAGTCAGTCTCCGACGCACTCTCCTAGCTGCCTTTGATGAGGGGAACTTCGACTCCCATTCCACCAGGCGCCCATGAATCGCCCGCAGCTTCTGTCTTTCTCCCTCAGCAAACCGCGCCGCCGGCACAAACCATCGCAGCGGTGGATCGACCGGGTCTTTCTGGGTCGCGCCCACCAATTGATGGTCGTGTTGACGATACAGCATCAGTGGCTCAGAAATGTATTTTACCCTCGACACTGCGGCGCTGAGAAAAGCAATCCATCCATCGTGCATCATCGCCGCGAGCTGCGGAATCGGCAGAATGAGTTGCTTTACATCCGCCCGGAATGCCATCGTTGCACCGGTCACCGTCTGTCCGTAGAGCAGGATATCCATTGTGTTCCCACGCTCGAATTCCCGCTCATAGGATGCGGGAAACGTCTTGGACCAAAGCCGATATCCAAGCGGTTTAAGCTCCCCGTCGACAACTTCCGCGTCAGAAAAGACGAGTCCGACATTCGCATCGTTGAACGCCGCCTCGATACGCTCAAGCTTCTGAGGTAACCAGAAATCGTCCTGATCACACAACGCGATGACATCTCCCGTGCAGAGCTGAATCGCCTGGTCGAAGTTGAGCGTTACGCCAACATTCGACGGATTGATCTCGAGGCGAATCGGCCACGGCACTCGCTGGGCAAACTCTCGAACCATCTTCACCGTTTCGTCCGCCGAGCAGTCATCGCAGACGATCAACTCGTCCGGGGGCCGCGTCTGGCCAGCCAGGCTCTCGAGCTGCTGTCCAATGTATTTGGCGCCATTGAAAGTACAGAGTGCAACGGAGAGTCTCATGACAACGCCGCCGATTCTCTCACTTCACCTTCAGATTGACATCCCACCGCAGGCGCTCCAACGTCACGGGTGCCTCAAGGCGCGCGTCGAACCAAATATTGAGCGCATCCTCCAGAACACCGCCACGGTGACGTATCTATGCAACCGTCGCGTAAACCAACCCACCCGGACCATGAGCGCGAGCCCTCGGACGAAATCTTCCTCGACATAGCGCGGCAGAAGATGCCACAGCATCTCGTGCATCTGGTCCCCACTCAGGCAGCCCTTGAAGTGTTTGAACAACAACTTTGGTCTTTCCGAAAGCAGGACCTCGTCATCCTGTGTAGAACTAAAACCATTGGACCCAAATCCCGCGACGACCGTTGGAACCCACGTTCTGCGAGTCTCGACGTCGCCAAAGCATCGCCAGTTGAACTCCCAGTCCCCCCAGACCGGGAAGCGCGTTTCGAAACGACCAAACCGTTCAAAGAGACCGCGGCGGTAGAACGCTGCCTGATGGCACAGATTCCTCCGCGAGATCGCAAGCGTCGAAAACTCTCCATCAAAGAGCTGCCCGGATCTCAGCCTTACATCCCCGTAGACGAAATCAAAGTGGCGCTCATCGATCAGGTTGAAGAGCCTGGTAAATGCTTCGGGTTCGAGAACGTCATCGCTACCCAGAAAGTAGAGCCATTCGCCTCTGGCGAGGTTCACACCCTTGTTCATTGCGTCGAAGATGCCTTTATCGACCTCGGAGACAAGAGTGACCCAGGGGTAGCGTTCCGCAAAGCGCGTTGCAATCTCGAGAGTGGAATCGGTAGAGAGCTTGTCGATGATCAGCAGTTCGAGGTCTGGGTAGTTCTGCGCGGCGACACTCTCGAGACAGGCTTCGAGTGTTTGCTCGGACTGAGACGTCGGTAGGATGACGGAGATCCCCGGATGTTGCTTTTCGGTGGTCATTGTGTGGCTCGTGCTGTGACAAGCAGGGACTTCTCGTCCGTGAACGCGTGGCCTGTTATACTTGAGGGAGTTGGCGACCGTTGAAGGGAGAACTGTATGAGAACACCTGAAGAGAGAATCTCGATCGATCCAGGGATAATGGTCGGAAAGCCAGTCATTCGAGGTACCCGCGTCCCGGTGGAACTCATCGTTCGGATGGTCGCGCAGGGTGTCTCCGATTTGGACATACTGAGGGAGTATCCGCGACTACGACAGGAGGACATTCGCGCAGCCCTGACGTACGCCGCCGATGTTCTGGCGTGCGAGGATGTCTTTCCCCTGACCTCAGTATCGTAGATGAAGTTCATTGTTGACGAATCGACGGGGATGGCGGCCGCTGAATACTTGCGGCAAGCCGGCCACGATGTTGTCGCGGTCGCAGAAATCCTTCCACAGAGCAATGATATTGACATTCTCGCTCTCGCCGAGTCCGACGAGAGGATACTGATTACGAACGACAAAGACTTTGGGGAGCTCGCCTTCCGCCATCGACTTGCACATCATAGAGTTCTGTTGATCCGCCTAAAAGCAGACTCTGCCGAAAACCGCGTGCGAATTCTGGCGATAGTTCTTGAGCGGCACGCTGAGCGACTTGCTGACCATTTTTGCGTTGTCACTGACTCAAACATACGTTTCCGGCCTATCCTCCCCACCTCCTAAGTCCCTTGATTCTGGGCGAACCGGTGACGTTAATTCCGAACATCGCCCCGTAGGTGCTACGAGGTTTGGGGTGTTGCGTACCCAAGGCGTTGCCCTGGGGTTCTATATTGCCGCCCCATTCGTGGCTCTGGCACCACGAAGTGCTGCAGTGCGCTGCTCCACAGCGCAAAAGCCGCGAAGCGGCGGAAGTCCTCCAGCCCAGGGCGTCAGCCCTGGGTCGAGTTGCCCTCTCCAAGCAAGCGCCGAAGGCCCGAAAGACCGGTTTCGATCGACCGTCTTTTCGGCCCTTCGGGGCTCCATCCCGGAAGAAATCCGTGACCCAGCGCTCACGCACTGGGCTATAGGACTTGCACCACTTCGTGGTGCTGTCGAGTTTGGACATTTTTCGCGGAGGGCAATACCGTTCGTAGTCCCGCCTTTAGGCGGAATACTGCGATTCCGGACCATTCCACCTATAAGGCGGGACTACGAACTCTTTGCTGCTCCGCAGCGCCTTGCACCACTTCGTGGTGCTAATCCCAGACCCTGCCCCCTACTCAGACAGCTCGTCCCTGACACCTTGTCCCCGACACCTTGTCCCTCACACCTTGTCCCCGACACTTTGTCCCTGACGCCTCCCCTGATCCTCAACCATCACCCTCGTCACCCCTCACCTCTGTCCCTGATCCCTGACCCCTGATCCCTTCATTCGCAATCGAAACAAACTCATCTGCGAAGCGCTTCATTCGCCCGGGGAGGGCCTCCCGAGCAGCTGCTTCCATCTCGTGATCCGCCCCTGGTTGCGCTTCGTTCCAAAGGCTCTCCATCGCATCCGCAATGGCTTGCACATTGCGCGGATTTACGTACATCGTGTTCGGCGGATCCTGCTCCCGGTGAGCTGGCAGGTCCGAAACCAGCAATCTCTTCCCAATCGATCGTGCTTCATCAACGCTCAAACCCCATCCCTCAAACAAACTCGGGTTGACGACACAAATGCTTTGCCGAATAAGCGCGTGAACATCCTCCGCCGGCATCAGACCCAGATAGGTGAACATGCGTCCCACTCCGAGGCGGGCTACGCGTGACCAGATATCCCCGAAGTAATCGTGATTGCGGTAATCGATCGAGTACCCGGTCGCTACCACATGCGCCTCGATACCGCGCGATTTCAGGACCCCCAACGCCTCGAGAACGGCCGTATGGTTCTTATGCATCCAAAACTGGTTCGGCAGGTAGAAGAACTTCTCCGGTAGATTATAACGAAGGCGAATATCGCCCGGGTCGACGGCATAGATTCCGGGATCGACAAACGTGACCGGTCGTAGCGTTCGTGCCTTTGGTGCATGAGCCGGATAGAAGTGGGAAAAGTCGGTTTTCACGGCATCGCTAAAAACCACGATCAGGTTTGCGGATTCCGCAGTGCTTTGAGATACGCGATCCCTCTCCTTTAGCTCCTCTTCCAGGAACAGCTCGGGGAAATACCGGTGCTGAAAATCGGGAATCAACGCAAGTGTCGGGAATCCTGTAGTCCGATCGGCCGACAAATGTGAGGCGAAGACCACGTCCACCCCGTTCCGCCTTAGGGTCGAGATCAATCTCTTCCTTCGGAACGTGCCCTTCGGCAGCGTTCTATGGAGCAAGGCATTTCTGACCCTCGTAACGGTCGACCGCGGTGGAGTTCCGAAAGTCATGATCTCTTTCGCTCCGATCCAATCTGCGAATGCTTC
>JBDTUW010000460.1:0-4342 GCA_040007555.1 Acidobacteriota bacterium
GGCGAGATGGTCTTTCATTCATAGGCACGAATCTGTCTTCGTCAGTTCTTGCAGTCTCTGAAGCCTGGTGGGGGCCAGCATTCCTTTCACCCGTGTTCCCGCAAGGGTCAGGGTTGCTCCGCGTTCAAGCGTGATGAGGAAACAAAGCGGCTCTCGCCGAGCGGGAAGCCCCGGTGCTTGCTGCCGAAGTGCGGGCGATCGCGGTTTAGCTTATGACGAACTCGTTTGAATCAACGCTTTCATGGGAGAGTGAGATCAAACGCCGGCGACCTGATCGACGAAAATCGCGAAAGATAAACCCGATGCCCGGTGCGCCGCCATTTGTCATGCGGAATGGGTCGGTCTACGTGCCCCTTTCCGCCAGCGGAGTATTAATTCCGATCAATTAGGTTTCAAAGTAGCAGGTTGCAAAGTAGCAGGTTGAATTTTGCTCGCGTCAATACTGCTCGGGCGGCTTTTGA
Organism: Acidobacteriota bacterium; assembly: GCA_040007555.1. Classification (GTDB taxonomy): domain Bacteria; phylum Acidobacteriota; class Blastocatellia; order RBC074; family RBC074; genus JANNRD01. The sequence goes on from JBDTUW010000460.1 coordinate 462, forward strand.
GTTGGATCCTGTTCTGGCTTTTGAGGTGACTGTAGCGCCGGGTCATTGTCCTGCCTTTGCCCGTCGCGCTCTCTCATCAGCAGATTCCGGAACTTCTGTCCTTGTTCCGGCTTGAGTATCTGACGAATCTGCGTCATGACCCGCGCCTGCAGCTTGATAATCTCTGCCTGTGTTGCAGCCAGATCACTCGCGCGCTGCTCAATTGTTGCGGGTTCGAAGGCCTCTCCGTAGAGTGCTTCATCGAGCAATTCGCTCTGCGCCTTCCGTAGTCGGTTGAGAGCCGGCATTTGATTGCCGGAACGTTTGGCGAGGTTCTCCAGTTTGGCGCGCTGATCATCAGTCAGGTCGAGTTCGCGAAAAACCCGGATCAATACGCGTGGGAATGCGACTCCCTGCGGCACGAGCCTCATGTATTCGCGGTCTTCTCTGGTGAGGGGATCCAGGCGTCCTTCGTTCACTCTGCGTCCGGGATCGGGTCTGCCTGCATTAGCTCTTCTCTCCTCGGCCGGTGTCAGCCCGTCGCGACGAGGGCGCAAGCGCTGTTGTCCTGCTTCACCGATGACGCCAAAGACGACGATCACAAGCAAGACAGCCGTAATCATCATCCCAAGATGACACCGGTGCTCTCGCTCGATCCACGGCTCAACTACTCTTTCAGTTATCCTTCTCATCGTCTCCTCCCCAGGGCTCGCGCGTTCCATTGGCTGCAAAGAGCCATTCGCCGAGGGTCGATTGTCCACGCGCGGCCAGAGCGCGTTGTTCGGTTCGGAGCGTGGCGAGTGATGTCGCAATTCGAGTCTGCGATTGAGCAGAAGTCGCCAGTTGCGCCGAAAGCCCTGCTATTTGCGCCCGCATTTCCGTCACCTGCCGGTGGTCATCGGCGGCCGCGACCGCGAGCCTCTCAGCAATCATCGTTTCAATCTCTGACCGCGTCAATCTCACGGTTGGTTCCGATTCCCCCGACCCATTTGATCCGCCTTGAGCGCCCTTCGTCGTGTCCGGATTATCAACGTTCCGAGTGAGTCCGAAGCTAAGCGTCCCCTGCCGAACATCGACTCGCGTCCCGGCAAGAGCAAATGCGACGAGCACAACGAGAGCTGTAGTCGCGGCAAGTCCAGTGGTGCGCACCCACACGGGCAAGGTCCATAACGTACCAATGAAATCGCGCAGAGTCTCGATGGAGTTTCGCTTGACTTCAATCTGCATTCTGGGCGCGTCCGAGATAGCGGCCAGATTCCAGGCACCGAGATTCTCGCGAACGCGCGAAAACGCACTCAACTCCGTGCGGCAACTCGAGCATTCGCTGGCGTGAGTCTCAAACGACATTCGTTCTGCCTGCGTCGCCTCGTCGTAAAGATAGGTCACCAGATCTTCCTGACGGTGACAATGTCCTGAATTACTATTGATCTCCATGGCGTGTACTCTCTCGTCCCAATCCGATTACTGATCCGGCCCTACCTGGGCATCCAAACTCGCTTTTCTCCAGACCCCTTTTCTCAAAGAGATCGTTTCTACAGTGCGCTGCGGACATACTCAAGTCGCGACCGCAGCTGATTCAAACCAGTGTAGAGTCTTGATTTGACTGTACTTACAGGAATTTGCAGAATTTCGGCGATCTCCACAAACGTCAAATCCTCGTACTCTTTCATGACTATGACCTGGCGCATCTCCGTCGGCAGTCCATTCAACGCGCGCCGCACGATCGTCGTCAACTGGTCACGTTGAAGGCGTTCCGGCGCGGTGTCGTTGGTCGAGTCGGCGAATTCTTCGCGTCTGCCGTCCTCTGCCGTCTCGTCGAGCGACCGAGTGCGGCCGACATCGTTCCGTCGCAGCCGCGAATTGCAGGCGTTCAGGGCGATTCGGTAAATCCACGAGGAAAACTTCGCATCGCCGCGAAACTTTCGCAGATTGCGAAACGCCGCAAGAAACGTTTCCTGGCAAACATCGCGGGCGTCTTCGTCGCGACCCAACATGCGCAACGACAGGCCATAGATAGGGTTTTCCCAGCGTCGCACCAGCAAACCAAAGGCCTCGGTTTCACCAGCCAGTGTGCGCTCGATTATCTGATCGTCGCTGAGCTCCATACCTAGGCTTTCGAACAATTCACCAGCTTCCGGACACCTCGTCCATTTTCACCCCTGCTTCACGGCTCTTAAGACGAATGGGAGCGCTCAAAAGTCGAAAAACTTTGAGTGCAAAGCACATCCGCTATTTACCGCATTCTCATTTCCGGGCCAACCCATTATAATCGTTAAGCGCTCTCTTAGTACGTTGGAACTGCTTCTCGCTGTAGAGGAAACCTATCAAACTCTCCTTACGCACTCTTCTCCTCATCGCAATCGCGACGCTCCCCGGCCTGTTTGTCGTGGAGGCGCAAATACGTCCCGAATGGCAGACCCAACTGCGGGCCGCTGTCGACCGAAGTGATACGCCTCAGGGCATCAGGCTGCTGCAGGAGATGTCGAGGACTGCTCCGGCGGCATTCACGGCCAACAATTACGACTATCTGCTCGCCCGGCTGAGCGCAAGGCAAGGCAACTATGCCGAAGCCAATCGCCTGTTACAGCAGGTGATCCGCCGCGGGTCAGTTCTCTCCAGCTACGCCTTATGGCATCAGGCCGAACTTGCTCGTCGGGCGGGGATGCTCGAAGAAGAGCAAAAGTTGCTGGAACAGTTGCTTGCGCGAAGCCCTGGTTTTCTCTATCGACACACTGTCCTTCAGCGTCTGGCGACAAACTATTCACGTGCCGGAAAGTACCAGTCCGTCATTTCCACACTGAATCCGATCGCGTCGACTCGCGGTAGTCTCGCGAGGGAGAGTCTGGCTCAAGTCGGAAACGCTCAGCTTTCGCTCGGTCAGAGCGCCGTCGCACGCGCAACCTTCGAGTCTCTGCTCGCGGGAGGCTTGATGGACGATGCGGCACTACGCGCGTCACTCGCTCTCGATCGAATCGATGAAACGAACAAGACCGCTGCGGCGGATGCAGATCGTCTGCGACGCGCCCGCATCTACCAATTCAATCGCGCCTTTGTTCCTGCTCGAAAGCACTGGATGGCGCTCCTTAACTCGAACCTCCAGTCAATCAATCGCCGCGAAGCACTTTTCCAGCTTGGACGTGGCTACTTTCTCGAGATGAACTTCCCGGAAGCGATTCGATGGTACCAGCGCGTCCACGACGAGTTTCCGACGACGGAAGAAGGAGAGCAGGGATTCTATTTCGTCGGTCATTGCCATCAGGCCCTCTATCAGGTGGACCAGGCAATTGCGCGGTACGAACAGTTCATTCGGGCATATCCTCAAAGCGATTATTTCGGCTATGCGTTTCTCAATGCGATCGATACGCTTCGCGTTGCCAATCGACTCGAGGAGGCGGCGAAGTGGACGACGAGAGCCCAGATTGAAGTACGTGAACCGTTCATCACGACACGAGCGCTCTTTGATCGAGTGAAGATCCGTATGACTCAGGGCGGTTATACCGCTGCGCTGGCAGACTTGACGACGTTGGGTACCAGGAATCTTGGTTTGCGCGGAATGGTTGCTTCGACAAACTCAGCTGAAGTGAGCTTCCTGCGCACCATCTGTTTCGAGCAGCTTGGTCGGTTTGAGGACGCGGTTGCGGCCTATCTTGCAATGCCCGAGGGACGCAATGATGCAGCCGGCTATTATGGCTTCCAGGCATCAAGTCGCCTTCGCGCGCTGAGCAGGAATCTCCGTTCGAGAAACCTCCTGGCCAGCCGTGGTGAGGCATTCGCAAAAGATGCCCGTACCGCGATTGCGGCTGGTGACGCGGCCGGAGCGAAGATCTCGGCTTCTCAGGCGCTGCGGCTCACGGAAGCTGCTGAGTTGCGGGCGGAAATGCTCGGAATTCTCCGTCGTGCGT
>JBDTUW010000461.1:0-4342 GCA_040007555.1 Acidobacteriota bacterium
GACGATGACATCGTACTTCTGACGGAGATCCGCCGTGTCGCGTAATGCGTGCACTGAAATGTAGCTGTATGGAATTCCAAGCCTCTCGAATTCAATTCGGAACCAGCCCTCGTCCTGAGTATTGGTCCACGTGTGCACCAGCGCGATCCGCGGAACTGCAAGCGTGTGAGATGCAACCTCAGGCATCTTATCGACAGCAAATGCGGTTAAACCCAGGTCCGCAAGCTCTCGGCCGAGACGGGAATTCAGGTCTGAAGGATTACCGTCGGCTTTAATCAGAAATGATCCGGCATTGAACTCTCGATCGCCTATCTTGAAGGTGTCCTCGGCAGCGAGTATCTTGACGTCCTTCAGCCTGAATCGCAGAGTCGCCAGCGCGTTGTCGGTATTGTGGTTGATCACATAACCGGCGGCTGCAGTCCCTTCAAGGCGCCCGATCGCTTTTGCCGGCCCGCTGATCAGCGACATCGATGCATCGAGAACCGAAGTATCGAGAACCCGCACCGTCTTGACGTTGTGAAGAGGACCCAGCGTCCATCCAGTGTCATCGTAGGGTCGCGGATCGTTTACATTGTAGTATTGCGTGTCGAGCAGCATATCCGCCATCCGCGAATAGGGCTGATCCATCCTGATGACGTAGCTTCCAGCCGCAAACTTACCTTCCTTTGTCGTCACCTCTTTATCCGTACGATGGACTTCCACGCCCTGAAGCTTGAGAAGATTGACCAGGACTGCAGCTCCACCGGGACGCGGTTCATCGCCGGGAATGACATACGCAGCCGGGCCTTCAGTTCTTCCCTTCGCCACCGAGCGCTTGCTCTTCAAATAGAAGTTGTTGAGAAACCGTTCCTTGTTTGCCGCTACAAAGTTCATGGCAAAGAGCAATGCGCTCTGCTGCATATTGACATTGTTGCGCATTGACCACTTGACCCGTGCCAGCGGCGGATTCGGACGAAACCAGTCGCGTTGCGACTGCTGTCCAATCGTCCGCTCTCGCGTATCCGCTCCACCATTACCAAAAGTCTCGTAAAACCGCCCAATCGAATTATGGCCGTTGGCGACGTAGAACATGTAGTTCGGGGCCCATCCGTCATAAAACCCATGGGTCCAGACACCGGGCACTCCGCGCTTCGTCATCTCATCGATCTCGTGATATGCAAGCAGCTGCCATTCGTTGATGACCATCGGATCCAGCCACGCGTTATACGGCCCGGTACCCGTGGAGGTGTAGAGAAATGGCACGGATTCATGAAGATCGTGGAGCACGGTCGGATGATAGTCGAGGAATGTCGACATCTGGTTGCGTGACAGCGCGAGCGCCATCCCCATCGAATCGCGATTGTTGTCGTGCGCGACGTACTTGCCCCAGTAAAGAAGCCCCGGGTCCCGCTTTCCGGGATTTGCCTTGCGCCAGTTGTAGAGGTCAACCATCATGTCGCGCCCATCCACCTCGAGCGCCGGTGTAATGGCGACAATGACATTGCGACGGATCGCCTGAATAAAAGGCGTGTCTTCCACCGCGAGGCGATACGCAAGTTCCATGAGCATCTCCGGGCTGCCCGTCTCTGGCGAGTGGATGGATCCCGACGCCCAATAGATCGCCTTGCCCTCCCCGATAAGCTGCTGCGCCTCTGCGTCATTTATCTTTCGCGGATCAGACAAACGCGCGGTGATTTCCTTGTAGCGATCGAGTTTCGCGATATTGCCCTCATCCGAGATGAGGACGAGCATCTGCTCCTTGCCCATTTCGCTGCGTTCCGGGGCGATAAAGACCTTGACGCGCGGGGATGCTTTCTCGAGTTCGCGGTAATAGCGATAGAGGTCCTTTGTGTAGGTCAGTTTGTCGGGAGTCCCAACCGGATAGCCAATCACCTTCGCAGGGTTCGGCACCTTGTCCGAAGCGGGGATATGATCAACCAGCTCCGTCAAAAAGAATGTCTCGGTAGTGTTCTTGCGGATCGATTCCGAGTACTCCTTGTCGATTGCCTGAACCGCTGGTGCGGCCGTCGCGGGGGCGGTCTTAGCCTGCGTTGCGGCGCCCTTCGGGCTCCGTCCCTGGGCGAGGACCGATGGTAAAGTCGCGGCTACCAGCACAAGCACCAGCAAACGCGTCAAGAGACTTGCGGTCGCAGTATGCGCCCCGAAAGAGAGATAGCGATTCATTACGGGCCTCCGTCGTGGATGGGGAAAAGGATTGATCTCGAGCAGGTCGCTCTTTTTGAGACGGGCATGACGATATGCTGGTTGCATTCTTTTCGCAAGACATTGCCAGACCGACACCGCGAGAAATACTACCCGGCGGTCGTTGAATGAGCCGCGGATTGTTCGGTGAAGACTGCCACGCCTAAAACGAAAGGCCGGGACAAGATCCCGGCCTTTTCTAAAATGCTGATACCGATCCTGTTTAGCAGCCTGGCGGGAAGATCGGAATGGTAATTGTCGCGCTCGGTTGCAAACGCAGCTTGTGCAGATTATGTCCCTGATCGTACGCCGAGCCTGAGATAGCCGTAAAAGGGTTGAGATTCAGCATCGCTCCGCTGATCGCGCCTTCCGGCTCCCGCCAAAGTTTGAGCCAGCCCACGTGACCAGCAGGGATGACGACTTCAAACTGCGGTGACGTGCGCGGGAGGGAATTCGACAGAACTCCCCGGAACTGACAGGCGCTGGAGGCGATCCCAAAGCTGTGCGGCGATTCGCCGTCGTCGTAAAGCAATCCGAACAGATTCCCAATAGTTCCCGGGCCAGTCTGCAGGTTTCCGCCAAGGCGATTTACTACAAGCAACGTACTGTTGCCCTCGACCGATGATGGGATCGTGGCGGCTGCCAGGACCGCACCCAGCCGCGCGTAGTTGATACCATCGAAAGCCAAAGTCGCAGTGAACGAAAGCGAGCTACAGGATGTCAGCCCGCCAGCAAGCGCCGCAATGCCCTCGGCGGCCAGATTCGCTGCCCTTCCGTCTGCAAACTTTACAAACGCATCGCCGATCAAGTAATTGAAATTGATCGGGCAACCGGTTTGAAGATCAGTCGCAACCATGACGAGATAGCCTGTCACGCTGGGGTCCATGTCAGTTGCAGAAAAGGTGGCGGTTTGATTTGCAGTCAGACAGGTGTAGCGGTCCGAAACGCTGCACGTATTGCCGTCAACAAAAAACATATGTATGGCGATCGGGCGAAGCGGCTCGATATTGGTGACGCTGAACTGCGTGTTCTGAGTATTTGGTGACACGGCGTTCGAGGTGTAAAGGTTGTACACCAGAACGCTTCCTGGCAGTTGATCGTTCGATGACTGGAGCCCCGTCGCAAGCAAACCCGGGCCGGCCGAGGGACAATCAACAGTGACACACCTTATGGTGGCACCAACAGCTGGGTTGGTCGCGACCTCCCGGAATATATCGATGCAGAGCTCGGTGCCGCTTGGAGTGGCGTCGGCCACCTGAGACTTAAAAGTTACCGTTACGATCTCATTGGCGGCCAGGAGTCCTGAATAGTCGATCTGGTGTGAATCGGTCACGACACAGGTACCTGCACCCGAGGCCACGCAGGAACCGGGAATCGCAACCAATCCTGGCGGCAGCACCGCCCTCGCAACCGCGTCGCCGGCCGCCAGGTTCGGTATTTCAAAGCTTGTCGTCACCACACTCCCCGGTCCGAGCGAACACGGCTGCAGTGCGGAGTGCAGAGCCAACCGCGATGTGACGGAAGAGGAGATCGTGCCGCGCGCCAGTACCTGCGAGTGCAGCAGGAACATCGGCATCAGTAGTGCCGGTAGAATAAGAGAAACGCAGCGGTCCAGCGATACTGGCTTGTCTGTAAACTTCATCTGGGGACACTCCTATACCTTTGTGGTCTTTCGGACAGGCGTGGGTCATGGGAACCCAACTCAACAGCGAAAAAGCTGCTCACGCCGCCTCAGTCACGAAGACCGTATGTCTTCAATAAGTTGCAGGGCATCTTATAGTGGTCTTTCGTGGTAGTCAATCCACATAAAGTGTCTTCAGGCCCCAACGCGAAAATGCTCCGACGACTCGTGACCTGTTGAGCGCAGCGCTGCTCCAAAGGGGTCCTTGTCAAGACACGATTCCTGAGTGAGAATGAGCTACCCTTTCGACTGACACTGCCGAATAAACCACTTTTGCTCTGGGAAGTAAGGTTTTAACGGAAGGTGGCAGAGTGATGTTGCTGGTTGAGAGAAGCACTCGTCTGAGAAGACCGCATCGTCTTTTCCTGGTGTCCCTCGTTTCGATTATCTGGTCAGGCATCTGGTCGGGCCTTGCCACCGCCCAGGTTGCGCTCCCCCCAAATGCGCTTCCCCCGGAAGCGTCCTCGCGGCTCCAGATCG
>JBDTUW010000462.1:0-4331 GCA_040007555.1 Acidobacteriota bacterium
CAGGTCCCACTCCTTCTCGCGAATGAGTCGGAGAATGTCTTGCGCGGTCTGCGCCTCACCGACCGAGAGTGACTGATATTCATCAGCCAGTATCTGCTTTATCCCACGTCGCACGACTGGATGATCATCTGCGATAAGAACGTTCATAAGACAATCCCCACTTTTGAATGGCGGCCAGGGATCAATTCAGAGCATGAGTCGATCTTTTGGGGCCCCAGTCTTTTCGCTCACTTTATAGGCACGATCCCTCGCACAAACCAACATCCGAAATCCGCAATCCACAATCCACAATTTGCGATCAAGAATCAAGAATGTCAAGAATCCAAAATCCACAATCCAAAATCGAAAATCAGAGGGGTATATTGACCGTCACCGTCGTGCCCTTCCCGCTTTCTCCCACGATCTCGACGCGGCCGCCAAAGATAGCTGCACGCTCCCGCATCCCCAGCATCCCGAGCGATTTCGTGTCAGCGATGTCAGCGCTGCTGATCCCGACGCCGTTGTCCGACACCCTCAGTACCAAATCACCGTTATGCTCGACCAGGCTTATTTCAACCACGGTTGCGACCGCGTGTCGCGCCACGTTCGTCAATATCTCCTGCAGAATGCGAAACACCGCGGTCGAGGTCTCGGGGCCGAGCAATATCTCTTCCTCAATCGCAGTTATCCGGCATTCGATCTCCATTCGCCGCTGAAACTCACTGGCCTGCGCCTCAATTGCATCGCCCAGGCCGTGATGATCGAGCACCGATGGCCGCAATTCCGTGGCAATACTGCGGACCCTCAGAATGGTCTCGTCAATCAGGTCTGACATTGAGTCGACTTTCTCACGCATTGTCTCAGCGTCGCTTTTGGACAACCGTTTGGCCAACCACCAAAGGTCTATCTTGAGCGCAGTCAGTGAGCCGCCAAGGTCGTTGTGGATCGCGCGGGCAATCCTCATGCTTTCCTCTTCGCGTACGGACTGCATCCTTGCGGAAAGTGCGCGTAAGTCTTCGTTGGACCGTTTGAGCTGAGCCTCCGCCAGCTTACGTTTGGTCACGTCCTGAATGAGCGCCACGAAGTAATTTACCGAACCGTCCTCGCGGCGCGAGCATTTGAGTGCAATCGTGGCATGAGTGATCTGGCCGTCCTTGCAGATAAACCGCTTCTCCATCGAGTAGCCGTCGAGTTCCCCGGCCAGGACCCGGTTGAAACTCGCGAGATCGCGGCGGAGATCGTCCGGGTGAGTCACCTTCGACCAGTCCATCTTCACCAGCTCGTTCCGTTCGTAACCAAGAATCTGGCAGAACTCTTCATTGACCTCGATCACTTCTCTGGCCGGCGAGATGATCGCCATTCCGATGAGGCCGAGCTCGAAGTAGCGTCTAAAACGCTCCTCGCTGGCCCTTAACGCTTCCTCCGCGCGCTGCCGCTCAGTGAGCTCTCGCTTCAAGTCTTCATTGATGCGCGACAGTTCGTTGGTCCGTTCAACGGCACGGAATTCAAGATCCTCGTTCAGCCGTTTGATCTCGGCCTTGGCGTGTACGATCTCCGGGGCCTCCAGAATCTCCCATTTCGAGGATCGCCTTGCGAGAGCAAACTCATGTGCATGTGCCACGTCAAACATGTCTGTCGCCTTGCTCAGCGCGAAGGGATATGCGCAGAGCGCGATCATTCGTTGATTGGTGGTAACGTCATTCAGCTGCTTTTCGTATTCCGCAAAATCCTTCGAGTATTCATCCGTCCGCCACGCTGCGATACCATTCACTCTCAACCCGGTGTAACCACGGCTCAGTGCCTCGTCAAGTTTCTGCTGCCAGCCGTTGATGACCCACTGCGCGTCGAAATTGCTGCCTTTAAGGTACCACTGCAGGTGATGGGCGATCTCAATGTCCCCAGCCGCCAAGTGCCGATCCGCCTCGGGAAAAGCGTTTCTCAGGGCGCTTCTTGCTGTTTCTTCGTCGAAGGGATCAGAGACTACCCAGACACACAATGCGTTGTTCGCGAGGCCCGTCTTGAAATAGGGGAACAGGATGTCGAGCAGGTCTTCTTTTGTCTCGTAGAAGTGACAGAAGTGAGTGCCCCAGGGAAGGTCGCCCAGGACGCTGATTCCCGTCTTCCTCAATTCGGTCGGCATCGCATCACCTCAATGCTTGCGGTTTGGCTGAGGGAGCAGGCGGATCGTTCTCGTAGTAAGTGTCGTACTCCGCCAATCAAGCCCCCGGCTCCGTTGCGGTCACCGACACCTGACGCCTCCCGTCAGCTCAAAAAAACGGAAAACATCTGGGCGAGGTACGGCCCAATTTCTGCTGCTCCCATTCAAATGTTGGCCAATAGCCGATATCGGCTGAGCTTGATCGCGTTGCTCGGTCTCCTGTCGGAAAGGGCTTTGTGAAAGCCTGCGCGCAGACTGGTGAATCCTACAGCTGATAAATTCACCAGAGAGGCAAAGATTATACCTCATTTACGCTCTGTGGCACCAAGGAAGTTGCCACCTTGATCCGTCGATAAGAAGGGCCTGAGGGTACGATCGTCAAGGCCAAGGCTCACGAGGGGAGTAATGGTGAAGGGGTCAAAGTAGTTTACGGGGGGAATAAGCGGAAGGAGGGCGAGTTTTCACCTGCTGGGTGCACGCGATCATGCTAGATTCCGGTCATGAAAAGAGAGAAGAAACCGTCGCCTGTAGAACTCCCATTGGCCTTCGAGATCGATCTTGAACCCGTCAAGGAAACGTGGACGGGCCGGGGAGGAATTCCGCTGGTGGTGGAAACCTACCGTGGGCTTGGGATAGGGGCAAGTGTGAACCGGAACGTGAAGATCAAACAACGGCAGCGGGGGTTCGATGAAGGGACCTACGTCGAGAGTTTCGTGATACTTCACGCCGCAGGCGGCGAGTGTTTGGATGATTTCGACTATCTGCGCGAGGACGGAGGGCTCTCGGAGTTGCTGGGGCATGAACTTCCATCGTCGGCGGCAGCGAGGAAGTTTCTTTATGAGTTTCACGAAGAGGAAAGGATCGAACAGGCGCAGCAGCAGCTCTTGCCGGGAGAGATTGCCTATATTCCTGGAGAGAGCGCTGCGCTGCACGGACTGGCGGAAGTGAATCGGGACCTGGTGCAGGGTGTTGGTCAAAGATGTCCAGACCAGAGGATCGCAACGATAGATCTGGACTCGACAATAGTGGAGAGCAGCAAGCGAGAAGCGTTACCGACCTATAAAGGCGGGCGTGGGTACCAACCAATGCTGGCGGTATGGGCAGAGACTGATTTGATCGTCGCCGACGAATTCAGAGACGGGAACGTACCAGCGATCATGAAGCCCCTGACAGTAGCCAAGCGGGCGTTTGCGTGTCTGCCCTCAACGGTGGAAGAGTTCTACTTCAGAGGTGATTCAGCTTGCCAGGAAAACGAACTGATCGACTGGCTCAAGGACGAAGAGCGGGAAGGAGGGCCGAGGGGATTCATCGGGTTTGCGATCAGTGCGCGGATGACGCCAGCGTTGCGTGAGGCGATTAAGTCGGGGGTGGCGGAGAAGAGTTGGGAGCGGATTAGGGACCGGGATGACTCGGTGATCCGCGAATGCGCAGATGTCGTGTATGTCTCCAATCACGAAGCTCTCACGAAAGAGGGCAAGCCGCTGCGCTACATTGCCATCCGGATGCGGAAGATGCAGGGGGAGTTATTTGGGGACGGGAGTTCGGTCAAGCATTTCGCGATAGTGACCAACATCTGGGACTGGGAATCCGAGAAACTGCTCAACTGGCAGCGGGAGAAAGCAGGGACGATCGAAGCGGTGCACGACGTTCTCAAGAACGAACTCGGAGCGGGAGTGATGCCTTGTGGAAGGTTTGGAGCGAATGCAGCGTGGCTCAGATTGGCAGTGATAACCCATAACGTCTTGACGGCTCTGAAGCGACTGGTATTGCCGCCAGATTTGCTCACCGCGCGACCAAAGCGTTTGAGGTTCTTGATCTTCAACACTGCCGGACAAGTGCTACATCACGCGAGAAAGATGATTCTGCGATTAGCAACGACGAAGGAGAGGCTGATCAATTACTGGGCCGCATCGCTGAGAACAAAAATGCCGGCCCCGGCCTGAAAGCCGATACCTGCGGAACCTGAAGACGAGATCTAGACCGACTTGCCTTCTCACTTGGAGCCGATGTTCTGAAAGGGCCCCTTCGCGCCTCGCGCCGCCAGCGAAACGGCGACAACCCAAGCTTTCAGCCCAGCCTCGCTCCGAGATTCATCGATCATCATCAATCTCGTCTTCCAACTAAAGAAATATTCAATCTCCAGGGGAGGTGAGACTCGAAGCGCTGCTCTTACCTCCCTATCGACGGATTAGGG
>JBDTUW010000463.1:0-4329 GCA_040007555.1 Acidobacteriota bacterium
ATTCACTCGCATCAATCTGGTGCGTCGTGCCGCAAACGGCAACCTGGCTGGCGCCTCGTGCCGCAAGCAAGGGTTCTTCACAGCATATGGGCGTCAGGCCGAAGGCGCCGTGATCCTACCTTTAGTTGGGGATCTTTACTTGGGCGATACAGTCTCGCCACCCGCTGCTTCCCAGGCGTGAATCCCACCAAGGAGAGCGCTAACCTTCTTGTACCCTGCTTTGTCGAGGAGGAATGCCGCACGGGCACTCGAATGTTCGGACGGTCAGGCACAGTAGGCGATGATCATGCTGTTGGTTGGTAACCCGCTGAAATCGCCCTTCTCCAACTTCTCCAGCGAATAATCGATGGCGCCCTTGAGGTGCTTCATCTTGAAGGTATCCGTTCCACGGACATCAATGATGAGAGCCTCACCAGCCTTGGCGAGTCTGATGGCATCCGCTGCAGGCATCCTCGTCATTTTATCTTCGGGATTGGGTACCGCCACTGGCGCCGCCGGCTGCGTCTGATTCGGCGCCAGCGGTGGATGCGGAACGGGCTCCGGTGAACTCGACATCGCGGTCTGAGAACTGCTGTCTGATGTAGTGCACGCAAGGCTCGGGAAGAGACTAAGTGCAAGCATCGGTCCAATTGCGTATCGCGTGGTTTTCGTCATAGGCCTCTAACAGACTTCAAGTTTGACTATCGGTAGCGGCAACGTATCCAAAACCGATTGATCCTTCGTAGTCTACACGAGCGATGGGTCGCCCTCAATGGTAGAGACAAGCGCTGACGTGGGATGGGGAGAGCCCCTGCAGTCCCTGATGTCCTGCCGTCCCCTGATGTCGTTCTGTCGCGTTTGCGACCCTTGTCATTGCTCCGGTTTGCTCTTTCACGGACGCTCAGCGAGAATGCTCTCGATCAGCAAGAGTGTTTGGGGACGGATGGGGCCCTTCGGGGCAGGATGGTGTTTCATGCTCTCGTGGCGGTTTGTGACAGCCAGTAGGTGCAGCTTCCTTGCTGCTCTGACAATCGGACTTTGTACCATCACATTAGAGGCTTGTTCTCCTCGCACCCGGCCGGGTTCAACTCAGTCAGTGAAGCCGGCTGCAAGTTCGACTCCGTTACCTGGACCGCTCATCGCATACCTCTTCGAGGGTCGTATATGGACCGTATCGGCCACCGGAAGCGATGCTCGGGTACACAATGTTGCCGAGGACTCAATCGATGAATTCCTCTGGTCCGACGATGGCAAGATCCTTTATCTGGCGGTCGGCCTTCGCTTACTTGGACTCTCGATCGTTGACGGTGCGAAGCACGAGATGGGAGTCATTTCCGCATCCGAGGGGACAACGATCGACCGCCTTCAAAATTCTCGCAATCCCAATATCATCATCGTTCACGTTTCAGATGCCGACGCCCTGCCGCATATCTTCTCGTATTCAATCGATCGACGAGAAACGCGCGAACTGACGGTCGATGAGTACAGCGCATTGAACACCCTTCAATCACCCGCCGTAAGAGGCTTTTCCGATCTCTCGGTTTCGCCGGACGTGACGCGCGTTCTCTTCAAGGCTGCAGTTGGAGCCAGTGAACAGCTCTTTGTCGCGGACCTTGAGCGCGGCGTTGCCCTGCAAATCACTTCCCTGGGAGAGCTTGACGGTTTTGAGGAATCAGCCGAAGCTGAAGGTGGCCGCCGGATCATCGAGGCGGAGTGGGGACCTGACGCTCGATTCATACTCTTCAATCCGGCGCAGTCCTGCTCCGATTCAGGCTTGTGTTACGGCCAGCTATTTCTCACTGATTCGTGGACGGGAGTCCAGCGGCAATTGTCGCAGGGCATGATGGTCGGACTGGCTGCGTCCTGGGACTCTTCGGGGCGCAACCTGCTCTTCGAAGACGCCGGCAAGATCATGATCACCGGAGCTATCGGAGAAACGAGGGCACTGGCGGAGGGCAACCGCGCGAGGTGGCAACCGATCAAGTAAGGCCCCTCCCGGCATCTTTGAAGTGAACAAGGACATCGCGTGCAAGCGTGAGGGCGCGACCCCGATGGCTTCGCGATGACTTTTCGGCAATTGTCATTTCCGCAAAAGTCCTTTCCAGTCCCGGATAATAGAAGACCGGGTCATAGCCGAACCCACCCGCTCCACGTTGCTCAAGCGTAATCAGCCCCTCACAAGTTCCCTCAAATACACGCTCAAACCCCGGCCCCGAGATGGCGATCGCACACACAAAGCGCGCGCTGCGCTTTTCCCATGGCACACCCGCGAGTTCCGTCAGTAACTTGTTAATAAGATCAGTTGGCGAGGCATTGGGACCAGCATAGCGAGCGGAGTGCACACCCGGGCGCCCGCCAAGAGCATCGACCACCAAACCAGAATCATCGGCGAGGGAGAGATGTCCGGAGATCCTACGGTAATACCGAGCCTTGAGTATAGCGTTTTCGGCAAAGGTCTGGAAGATCTCAGCGGGCTCCGCTGGCACGGGATTTAGATCCTGTGTACTGATGACCTCGTAGTCGACGCCGTCAAGGCCCTGTCTGATCTCTTGGACCTTGCCCCGGTTGCCAGTCGCGATCAAGAGCCTCGAGCTCATCAGGCGGGCTTGTCCGCCAGAATAAACGTCAGGGTTGTGTTGCCGACGCGAATCTGGTCGTAATTCTGCAAGACACGAGCTTCAGTTACTTCCACACCATTGACAAATGTCCCGTTGCGCGAGAGTTCGTCCTTGATCAAACACCGTCCATCTCGCTGGACAATCACCGCGTGCGAGCTGCTTACAGTTTCATCTTCCATGACGAGGTCACATGCCGGATGTGCGCCGATCCGGTTGAAGCCCGTACGAAGCTTATAATCAACCCCTTCCTGATGGCGCGTGTAGGTGATCAGCCAGCCAATGATTTTGCCCTTGCCCTTTGAAGGCGAGTCGTCCGCGACCGATGCGACCACCACGGTTCGGCGATCGGGCTGGTCGGCCGTATGCGACTCACGAACAGGTCGCGGGGGCGGAGGCGGAGGCGGAACATCCGGAGTCGGACGCACCGCGCGAAGCGGCGGCGGAGCCGGAGTCTCGACGGGTGGTGCCGGTTGGCTAATGACTGTTTCCGTCAAGTCGGTTGCCGGGGGACGAGACTGGCTCGGCGGTGAAGGCACATCGCGGCCATTGGCCACCTCTTCCGCAGCAGCCAGACCGGGCTCGATGACGGTCATCTCAGCAGCAATCGGCGACTCGATTCGAGTCGCGAACTCTGCATGCGCCGGCACCGGCATTGGCTGCTGCGGCGTGCTCAAAGATGCTGTCTCGACGATCGTCTCGCTGCCCTCCACACGCGTCGCAAAATCGGTGCTCTTCGCCTGCTCAGGTTGTGGACAATAAGGGCAATGCTCGTAGACAGCGCTATAAATGTGCCCCTGCGGACAATTGACCAGCGATGAAGACGGTACTGGTGACCGCGGGAAGGGCGTACCGCAATTCCCACAGAACTTGGCCGCTTCCATGTTCTGACTTCTACATACTGGACAAGTTACCATGACGTTCCTCCAGTCAATAACGAACCCCGATTGCGCACCGCTATACGAGGCCGCCTATACTACCATGCAAGGAGCGCAGTCGACCATTGAAGCTCTCATCTTCACTTCAACCCAATAAGAACCGTGGCTCTGATTGCCATATCGAAATCGATCCCGCCTCGAGAACGCTCAATAATCTCGGCGATCGCCTTGAGCACTCGTTCCTGATCGGTTTCGTTCGGCAGCAGCGCGAGCCAGC
This sequence comes from Acidobacteriota bacterium, assembly GCA_040007555.1. Classification (GTDB taxonomy): domain Bacteria; phylum Acidobacteriota; class Blastocatellia; order RBC074; family RBC074; genus JANNRD01. The sequence continues at coordinate 3,750 of JBDTUW010000463.1, forward strand.
CGCGTAGAAAATAGTTAACAATCAACGGTGCCGACAAAAACGCGCTCGCATCGGCATAGTTGAAGCGCTGCTTTCGGGTTGAGCTGCGCACGTGCCGCAATCCGGCCCTGATGCCCAGCGCTTCGAGGTCTGCAGTGGTTGGCCGTGCCGTCGCGAGGCGTTCCACAGCAGAGGAATACTCGAGAAGCCCTTCCTGGTACAGAGCTTCCCAATAAATCGAGTGAATTTCGTCAAAACTGCCACTCGTTGCGGCGATTAATGCGACGCGCCCTCCCGGGCGAGCAGCACGTCGAATCTCAGCGATTGACGGCGCGAGCTGGTCGCTGGAAAGCAGGGTCGCGTCGCCTATGACAAGGTCAAACTGATTCTCGCCGGCGCCGATAGCGGTGAGCGACCCCTTCTGAAACGCAATGTTCGTCAGTTTCCTGAGCGACGCCTTTGATCGCGCCAGGTTCAGACGGGCTTCGCTGGGATCGACGCCCAGAAGCGTACCTTTCGACCCAAGGACGGTGGCGAGTCCGATCGCGTAATCTCCTGTCCCGCATCCGGCATCGAGAAAGTCCCCTTTGTCCGGGACTTC
>JBDTUW010000464.1:0-4297 GCA_040007555.1 Acidobacteriota bacterium
GTCGAAATCATCTTCTGGATTATGGCATGGCAGTTGTCAGTTGTCAGTTGTCAGTTGGCAACTGACAACTGACAATGACCCTGCTATCCTGCATCCTTTCCGTAATAAAAAGAGGGAGTGATCTAAAATGAAGCCAGCCAGACTTGTTGAGTTCATGAGTAAACTGGATCTCGATGCCGTGGCCGTGATTTTTGGCGCCCCGGAGATTCTCCGCAACGGAGATGCACATTACGAATTCCGACAGGACACGGATTTCTTCTACCTCACGCAGCTCGACGAGCCCGATTCAGTTGCGGTGGTTCTTCCGGGTCACCCCGAGCACCAATACGTTCTTTTCGTGCGCCCAAGAAAGCGCGAGGAGGAAATATGGACGGGCGTTCGCACCGGAGTTGAGGGCGCTGTCGAGAAATACGGTGCCGACGCTGCCTTTGACATCGGCCGCATCGAAGCGGAATTGCCAAAGCTTCTCGAAGGACGTTCAAAACTCTACTACCGGCTCGGTCACCGCCCGGTCAACGATCAACGAATTGTTTCGACGATCAACCGGCTCAAGGCTCAAATTCGCAGTGGCGCGGACTGGCCAACGAGCATCGTCGATACCGGCACGATCCTTGACGAGATGCGGTTGAGAAAGGACGACGCGGATCTCGCGAACCTGCGCGAGGCAACGCGGATCAGCGCCGAAGGTCATATCGCCGCCATGCGCTCGTGCCGGCCCGGCATGTACGAATACGAACTGGAAGCGGTCGTGGAATATGTCTTTCACAAGCTGGGAGCGCAGGCGCCGGGGTATTGTTCAATCGTAGGTTCGGGTTTCAATACGACGATTCTCCACTACAACACGAATCGCGACCAGATCAAGGATGGCGACCTGGTGCTTATTGATGCGGGAGCTGAGTACAACCTCTTTAGCGGCGACATCACGCGCACATTTCCCGCGAACGGCAAATTTACTCCGGCGCAACAAGCGATTTACGAATTGGTGCTGGCGGCGCAAAAGGAAGTGATCGCCATGGTCAAGCCGGGCGCCGGCTTCATGAAGCTACACGAGCGCGCCGTTGAAGTCATCAGCGAGGGCTTGATCGAGCTGGGACTGCTGACCGGAACGCGCGGCGAAGTTATCGAAAAGGGCGACTATCGAAAGTTCTTCATGCATCGTACCGGGCATTGGCTGGGGATGGACGTTCACGATGTCGGCAGGTATCGGGTGGGCGACGAGTGGCGTTCTCTCGAACCTGGAATGGTCTTTACTGTGGAGCCCGGCATCTACATTGCAGAGGGCACACCTGGCGTGCCCGAAGAGTTCTTTAACATCGGAGTGCGGATCGAGGACGACATTCTGGTCACGGAAGGCGGCTTCGAGATTCTGACCTCGGCCGCACCCAAGGAAGTGCGAGATGTCGAAACGACGATGAAAGAAAAGGTTCACGCTGCGTTCCAGGAATAGCGGAGGAAGCAGGGCCCATGGAGATAGACCGGATTGTCACCTCAATCCCCGCTGGGTCTTTCGCGCATACCTCCCGGGCGAAACTGACCTCATCGCCGCGCTACCGCAAATTGCCCCCCCGTTGAAAGGCTTCTAATCAGGGTGTAGAATTACATCTTGGCAACGGAGGATGGTTACCTCCGATTGACTGTTGTTTGAGAATGGCGGTTATTTTACCATTGATGGTTGGAGAAGTTGCTGGGAGCGAATGAGGGGAGAAATATGGAAACAAGAGTGGAAGATCTTCTAATTGCCCAGGACCCGGAGCCAGTACGCCGCACCAATCGGCTGCTGAGGGTGGGGGCGGTGGTGGGTGCACTGGTTCTCGCGGCAATGGTTGGTTCGGTGATGACGGCGAAGGGATGGACGCCCTTCAGGAGCGGTGACGAGGGCAAGGTCCCGGTCTACCTTGCAGCAGAGCAGAGGGTCAATCAGCAGTTAAGCCTCAATACAGGTTTTTCGGCTGTCGCGAAGGCCGTGACGCCAGCCGTGGTGACGATCAAGACTGAGAGCCGCGCACGTGCACAACGGGCTCCATACTTCATGGACCCGTTTCGCGACTTTTTCGGACAACCCGATCAGGATGACGAAGCGACGCCGCGTCGGCGATCGACTCCGCAGCCACAGATGCCGCAGGGTCGTGGACGTTTGCAGCCAAGTGGTGTCGGTTCAGGCGTTATTGTCAGCCCCGATGGCTACATCCTGACAAATAACCACGTCGTGGACGAAGCTGAGAAGGTGACCGTGGAGCTGACAGATCGTCGTTCCTTCGTCGCCAAGGTTGTCGGAACTGATGCTCCCAGCGACGTCGCGGTGCTCAAGATCGATGCGACGGGTCTTCCGACCCTTCCATTCGGTGACTCAAGTCAGGTTGAGGTAGGCGATGTCGTGCTTGCGGTAGGGAACCCGCTGAACGTTGGTCAGACGGTGACGATGGGAATCATCAGCGCGAAGAGCCGATCGACGGGGATCGGTGGGCAGACAAGCTACGAGGATTTTCTTCAGACAGACGCTGCGATCAATCGAGGCAATTCGGGGGGTGCGCTGGTCAATCTACGTGGGGAATTGATCGGTATTCCATCGCAGATTCTCTCGGGAACCGGGGGCAACATCGGGATTGGATTCGCGATTCCGTCTGGAATGGCCCGCGGTGTCATGGATCAGCTCGTCCGCGCTGGTAAAGTCCGTCGCGCTATGCTCGGCGTGCGAGTTCGGTCTCTGGATTCGGATCTGGCCGAGCAGTTCGGCTTTAACAGCACCAAGGGCGCGCTCGTGGAGGCCGTAGAGCCTGGTCAGCCAGCCGATCAGGCGGGCGTCAAACGCGGCGACATCATTACGGAATTTCAGGGACAGCGAATAGAGGATCACACACAGCTGCGCAATATGGCATCTCAAGCCTCGCCGGGTTCAACGGCCCGTTTCAAGGTGTGGCGCGATGGCGCCGAACGTGAGCTCTCAGCCAAGCTGGTTGAGATGGACCTCGCAAAGGCGGCGGCAACTGAGGGCGGACCACAGAACGGGGGAGGCGCTGCTGGTGGCGTACTTTCGGGCATCAAGGTTGACGCCCTGACACCGGATATGGCTCGCCGGTTGAATTTGCCCAATACGGTAAAGGGTGTCGTGGTGACTGAGGTCGATCCCGAAAGCAGCGCCGCGGCAGCCGGAATCCGACGCGGTGAGGTGATAGAAGAGGTAGCGCGTCAACCAGTGACCAGCGTCAGTGAATTCAACGCCGCTCTCGAGAAGAGTGGAAAGAAGGGCGTCCTTCTCAGCATTAGAAGCGCGGCGGGCGTCCGGTATGCTTTTGTCAAAGCGGACGACTGATTCGCAGCCAGGCAATCGTAAGTATCTCTTTGTTCTTTTAGAAGGGGGCGTCGCGGCCCCCTTCATTTTTGCAGGGTGCGGATGTTGAGATCAGCTGCCCATCTGAGGTCTTTAGCCATCCAATAGCCACTATGAGGTTATGGAACCGTCAACGAAATGCGCGAAGGTTCGGCGCTGACAAGACCCGTTGACATCCCGTTAAGGGATGTTTATCGTTAGACCGCTTCACCAACCTACGGCAAGTCAGCATTACCCGGCTTGAAACGAATTATCTGGCTTAACAAGGGAGAGCTTATGCTATCAGGATCTGGGGCCGATTTTCAGGCCATCTTCTCAATCTTTCTACAGACTGATATCGCCGGGGGCATCCACGCTCCAAGTGGAGATGAGTTCCTTCGCATTCTGTTTCGGTGGGCTCACTTTGTTGCCGGTATTACCTGGATCGGAATTCTTTACTTCTTCAATCTGGTGAACGTGCCACTGATGAAGAAGCTGGACGGCCCGACTAAAAAGCTGGTCATCCCGGAGATGATGCCGCGCGCGCTGTGGTTCTTCCGCTGGGGCGCCGTCGTCACCGTCCTCGCAGGGTTTAGCTATTTTGCGATGTATATCATCGTTCCAAATGCACGTAATGTGGGTGAGAGCCCGGGCAAGTGGATTGGTCTGTGGCTTTTGGGTGTGCTGGTACTCTACGCGATCCTGTATGGGGCTCTTGTGACAGTAAACAACGGCAATGTGATCGCGATTATCGCGGCGATTCTGGTGCTGGCCCTGGCCGGGTTCATGCTGTACTGCTTTCCTGGGGCGGACAACAAGACATTCTCGATAGGAGTGGGCGGCGGCCTGGGTTTCTGGATGTTGCTCAACGTCTGGGGAATCATCTGGCGTGCGCAGAAGAAGATCATTGCGGCGACGATAGAGGGAACGCCTCCTCCGGCGGACCTGGCGCGCAAGGCGTATCTGGCGTCGCGAGCGAATGCATGGCTC
>JBDTUW010000465.1:0-4274 GCA_040007555.1 Acidobacteriota bacterium
GCAACGTCCGTATCCTTCCGTAAGATCTGTCTCGAAGGGCGCCAATATGGGCCAAGGCAGGGCCGAACCATCGTCCTGGCACCACGATCGCGTGGCTCGCAATGCTTTTCGATTCTCTAATACGAACTACGACTCCGGCAAGAGAACAGAGACTCTGGTGAGGTTTCCGGACTGACGGTGAAAAATAGGTAGTCGTCGCGCCAGCGTGTTCGGCGAAGATCATCGGTTTTCCGCTGAAATCGCAGGCGGATGGTGGCCAGGCCTGAAGCAATTGGAAAGAAAGTTCCGAAGTACTCGGCGCGGAGCGGGAGACCGAGTTCCAGTCTGACTTCGTTGAGCAGTTCCTCGCACTCGCCAACGGCGCCAGGTTCGCGCGGATCGTCGTAGCCAAGCCCATGCAGGATCTCGTGCATTACGGTAAAGCCCTCATCAAAGGACGCCTTGACGGAACGGGGCGCATGTATCTGACGAAAATCCGTTGGATCTATGCGAACACGCCAGATTACAGCTCGCCATCCGGTGATGTTGTTCTGATAATTAGTTCCCTGGTCGAGTTGTCCAAACTGCACGGATGCCGACCCGGAGTGATCTTCGATGATGAAGACGGCCCCCGACTCGAGAGCGAAAGTGAGCATCGCGCGTGCCAGTCGCGAGCCGCCCTCGGGCGTCGCCATCTCACCCATCACCAATGAGCCATCCAGATTGAAGCCGAGTTGCTTGAGACCAGTAATCCGACGCAAGCTCTCTACGAGCCGTTGGTGTTCCGACGGAGCAAAGGTCCACTCAGGTACGCGGCTGTTCCAGATGCCGCCCTGCTGTGGAATCTCGTTCCTCGCCGGAGCACTGAGGGCAGGTGATTCAAGGACCATCATGACGGTGAACAAAAATGTAAGACTGAGTCTGGAACGGCGCTGACTCATGAGGTATTGCATCACTCCTCCCAAAATTCCGTACCGCAACTCAACCACGTGCCACCGAATGACAAGGCCGAGTCTGACTGTAGCGAGGGCAACCGACGTGCCCAGAGAGTCCCCGCAGTCAGGCACCGGCTCAACCCGTGTCCAAACGTGGATTAGCGCGCACGCGGCACTCACTGGCCTCTTCCGGGCCGACGCTTGAGACGGACGTAAACGTGGCGATGAACAGCCCCAGCCAACAATTTCGCCGTCATTTGAGCATCGACGTGCACCTGACTCGATGCATACAAATTTGTCATTGTAGGTCTCACCACTGACATTCATGTCAGAGTGGAGAATTAGTGAGAATCCCTAAAGTGTACAGAAATAGGTAGGCTATACGCTCGCCTCTAATGGCACGGTGCTTGCCCTGACTTAGTTGAGACTTCGAAGGGGAATTGGAAGGAGAAGGAGGATGGGGATCGCCGTCGAGGGCGCAAGGGTGATCGAAGCAGAGTATTTTGTTGAAGACGAGGCAGGCAAAGCGGAACGAGCTCGTTGGAAGACGTTGCTCGACGTGCATCGTCTGCTCGATGGAACAATTCTTGAGGAAGCCCTGCCAAAGGCTTTCTACCTGCTGGGCGACCGACACAATCTGCAAACGTGCTCACTGGCGCTTCTGGATGAAGCCGCCGGTGAGGTGCGCGTTACCGCAGCGGTTGGGATGAGCGGTCGTGCCCGACTGCAGGGGCGTTATCGTCCCGGTGAGGGCATTGTCGGGCAAGTGGTCGAGACCGGGCGGACGATCATCGTCCCCAGACCGCAGACGGATGCGCGTTATCTGAACCGGACTGGCGCGATTGGAGTCACCGATGAGGATGATGAGCGCGCCTTTGTTTGCGTTCCGGTCCTGGCGGCGGGCCGGCCGATCGGCGCGATCGGGGCCCTCGTTCGCTCGAGAGACCCTAATGAGTTAAACGCAACCGCGGACCTTCTCGCCGGGGTTGCGGCGACGGTGTCTCAGGCTCTTCGATGGGATCGCGCGAGCCGAGCCCAGAAGGAATCCGCAACCGCCTCTGTTCGCATCGCAGCTCTGCCGCAGAAGGCCGATCTCGGATCCCTGGTCGGCACCAGTGGAGCGATTCTCTCGGTCGTCGAGCAGGCACTCCAGGTAGCGGCGACGAGAACGACGGTTCTCATTCGTGGCGAGTCGGGAACGGGTAAGGAGCTCATCGCGGAGTTGGTTCATCGGAACTCTTCACGAGCGGAAGGTCCGTTCGTCAAGATAAATTGTGCGGCTCTGCCCGAAAGCCTGATCGAAGCCGAGCTCTTTGGCCACGAGCGGGGTGCGTTTACCGGCGCACACGCGCGTCGCAAGGGACGTTTCGAGCTGGCCCATCGAGGGACGATCTTTCTTGATGAGATTGGCGAGATCAGCCTCGCGATGCAGGCCAAGCTCCTGCGCGTCCTGCAGGAACGAGAGTTCGAACGCGTCGGTGGAACCGAAACCGTTCGCGTTGACACGCGCTTGATCGCCGCCACAAATAAGGACCTCGAAGCTGCAATTGTTGCGGGCAGCTTCCGCGAGGATCTCTACTACCGGATCAACGTCTTCACGATGTTTGCACCCCCACTGCGTGAGCGGAAGACTGATGTTCTGCTGCTAGCCGATCACTTCGTCGAGAAGTACGCCCGCGCTTATGAGAAGACCGTCAAGCGCATTTCGACGCCGGCGATCGATATGCTCATGAGCTATCACTGGCCCGGAAATGTTCGGGAGCTGGAGAACTGCATCGAGCGCGCTGTGGTCATGTGCGATGACGCCGTCATTCACGCACATCACCTGCCGCCGTCGCTGCAGACTGCCGAGGGCTCCGGGACGATTCCGGCGACGTCATTGACGGCGGCCGTCGCGGTGCTAGAGCGGGAAATGCTGATCGACGCGCTAAAGACGACAGAGGGCAACCAGACGCGCGCAGCCAAGCTCCTCCAGGTCAGCGAGCGAATCGTCAATTACAAAGTCAGAAAGTACGGGATCGATTGTGCGCGCTTTGCCTGAGCCAGATGTGCCTGAGGCGCATGGGGACCACTTTTTTGTGGCGGGTGGCTCTCCTCGCGACAAGATTGTTGGTGCGTCATGCACAATGTCCCTCGCGATTTCGCCTCGTGGTCAGCTGGCAACAAGATAAACCCAGTCCTCGGAGCAACCTGAGAGATTTAAGATGGCCTGAAGTGTCAATGGCACAACGCTTGCAAATAAGAGCGCGTAACCTTCTCCGGGCCAACCCAGCGCAGAACTACCCACATCAGCGCCCGGATCAGATGGGGCGCATATTGCGCCCCTACCTCCCCCCTCCCCACAATATCTTGTATAAAGCTCTTGTTGCCTGCCAATCGCCAATTCGACTTGTTTCCACTCTCATGGTTCCGCTTTCGGGCCGTTGATTGGCAATGCTATGATCAACGGGATATGCCGCTCCCAACGATCCTTCTTGCTTTGGCGATTTCCGGAGGTTCCGGCCTTCGGGGCGCTCAGACTCCTGCGACGCCAACGAAGAAGGTTGAGGTCGAAATAAAGGACCCGCTCAAGCAGGCTGCCGCCCTCTTCGATGCCGGTCAGAATGCACATCAATCGGGTGATTTGCAGAAGGCGATCGAGTTCTATCGAGAAGCCCTCGCGCGCAACCCTTCGCTCTGGCCAGCCGAGTTCCAGCGAAGCGTCGCGCACCTCTCACTGGGCCAGCTGAGCGAGGCGCGCGCTTCGATCGACCGAGTGATTGCTCTTCTCAGCGAGTTCACCGAATCCGAGGAGCTGAAGGGCATCTCCGCCAAAGCACAAATCGTCTCCGGTGAAATAGCACTCGCACAATCAAATCGCGACCTCGCGGAGAAGGCGTTTCGACGCGCTCTCGAACTAAACCCACAGGCGGGTCAGGCACACGGAGGTCTCGCGGAAATACTGCTCGCGCGCGAAAAACCTGCAGAGGCGTCGGTCGAAGCTGCGCAGGCAATCGCCGCAGGCGACGATCGCTCATCCACCTGGACGGTGCTTGGCACTGCGCAATCGATGAGTGGCAGGAATGAAGAAGCGCTCGCGAGTCTTGCTGAGGGGATCAAACGGAATCCACGTCAAATTGCCGCGCTGCGTCTGAGGTCCGAGATCAATCTCGCGCGTGGCGCTATTCCCGCGGCGCTTGCCGATCTACGCGCAGTGCTTGCACTCGACGACAATCCGGGCGACCGCCTTCATCTCGCTGAGGTGCTGACACAGGTAAAGCAGTTCGACGAAGCGATCGCAATCTTTCGCAATCTCCTTGTGACCGAGCCCGGCAACACTGACGCGCGTACTGGGCTCGCGGTCGCGCTCATCGATTCAGG
>JBDTUW010000466.1:0-4266 GCA_040007555.1 Acidobacteriota bacterium
GTCTCGAAGCTGATTGCGGATCAAGGCCACAGTGTGCGTCGAGTTGATGTTCCGGAACCGGGAAAACATCCTCATTCGCAGATCATGGGCCTGCTCTTATTATCGATGTCGAGCTTTGGTCTGTTCGTTCTGCTCCTCAGCGGCATCCTTGTAGTCAACCTCATGATGGCCTTGATGGCGGGACAGGTTCGGCAGATCGGGATTATGAAGGCGCTTGGCGGGTCGCGACGGCAGATTGCGGCCATCTACCTTGCTCAGGCGCTGCTTCTGGGACTTGTCGCGATCGCGCTGGCCCTGCCCGCAGGGATTTGGGGGAGCCGCCTGTTGTGCAGATATATGGCGGTCTTCCTAAATTTCGACATTGATAGTTTCTTCGTGCCGGCATGGGTTTACCTGCTTGTGGGCGCCGTTGGCGTTGGCGTTCCCGTCCTGGCTGCCCTCTACCCCGTCTGGAAGGGAAGTGGCGTCTCAGTTCGGGATGCGCTGACGGACTTCGGACTCCGGCAGAGCGCCTTCGGGAGTACTGCCTTTGATCGAGCCCTGGCGACAACCAGTGGAATGGCGCGGCCTGTCATGATGGCTATTCGTAATAGCTTTCGGCGAAGGCTACGCCTAATCCTGACGGTGGCGACGCTATCTGTAGGCGGGCTCTTCTTCATGTCAGCCCTCAATCTTCGCGCATCGCTGATCAATACGCTCGATCGACTATTTGCGACACGACAGTTCGATCTGAGCGTCAACCTCGGCACGATGCAATCGTACGAAGGTGTCGAACGAGCCATCCGGGCGACGCCCGGCATCTTGCGGTCCGAGGGTTGGATTGTCACCGAAGGGCTGCTTCCCGATTTGCCGGGACAGACGCCAACGTCGAGCCAGGGAGCGGGTCATCATTTGGATCTGGGCCACGGCAGTGCGGGTGAGGGACGGAGACGCTTCGGTGTTGTCGCGCTACCTGGCAATTCAACCATGCTGCATCCCAATATTATCGAAGGACGCGCCCTGCAGGCTGCCGATGCAGATGCACTCATGGTGGTCAACTCGTCACTGGCGGCGATGAGTCGTGGTCAAATGCGCGTTGGCGGCAACGTCAGTGCTCGCGTCGGACCGTCGGAACAGGATTGGCGCGTGGTGGGTATTGCCGCGGAACCGTTCTCACCGCCGGTGGCATACATCCCGATCTCCTATATCGAGAGGCAGGGTGGGCATGGAGGTTTGGTAAATAGTGTTCGCCTGGCTCTTGAAAGGGTAGACAGCGAGTCAATCGACACCGTCAAGGCTGACCTGGATCGCAATCTGGGGAAGGAAGGACTGGGTGCGCAAAGCAGCTCAAGCACTGCGGACAGCCGGTTCGGCTTCGACCAGCACATGTTGATGATCTACGTTTTTCTGGTAGTGATGTCGTGCATTATTGCCGGCGTTGGCGGTCTCGGACTGGTGACGACGATGAGTCTCAACGTTCTCGAACGGCGGAGGGAGATGGGGATCTTACGCGCAATTGGAGCTTCACCACGGATGGTGTGGTTGATTGTCGTTGTCGAAGGCGTTGTGGTGGGTCTTCTGAGCTGGGTGCTTGCTGCAGTTCTTGCCTGGCCGATCAGCAATGCGGTCGGCTCTCATCTCGTCACAGCGATGTTCAAAAGCCGGATGAACCTTTATTTTGATCCGCGAGGGGTTTTGATCTGGCTTCTGGTGTCCGTCACTCTCGGCGCAGTTGCAAGCATTGTGCCGGCCTGGAACGCATCTCGACGTCCAGTTCGAGAAGCAATTGGATACGAATAGACTGGAGCGATGCCGAACCGGTGGGCTTGCTCTTGCGTCGAACCTATCCGGCACCCTGCTCGTCGACCGTCAGTGCGAACACAACGACACCGATCAAACCTATAATGCCTGCGGTCCTGAATGGCCATGCCGGCGCGATATTCCAGAGTAGCCCACCGATGGCCGCAGCAGGTGCGATCGTCAGACTCCTGACGAGGTAGTAGAGTCCAACCGTGCGCGCGCGCAATGACGGCTCCGCGAGATCGACAATCAAAGCCTTGCGCGATGGTTCGCCAATTTCGCGCAGGCCGCCGATGATGAAGGCGACGACGAGCAAGGCGACGCTCGAGGCAAGCGTGATGGCAATCGGAAAGAGAGCAAAACATATGAAGGTTGTGATGACGAATGGCTTTCGTCCCACTCGGTCCGCTAACCGCCCGGCTGGCAGGTAGACGACCATTGAGGTCGCCATCTGGACGGCAACGAGCAATCCGTATTGCGTCGTGCTGTAACCAAGCACGTTCGTCACATAGAGGATGACGAAGACATCGGCCAGCCCCTCACAGATCCGAATGATGATGTCCGAGATGAGTAGTCGCTTCAAAGATCGGTGAAAGGAGCGCCAGACGCCGGCCATGTTGACGGACATGCCGGTGACGATCTCAATGTTGATAGTCCTCGCGACAAACACGGTGAGAATTGCCAGCCCGAGGGTGATCATGAGCCCGGTCCTTACTCCGCGGACGACGTCGAGTCTTGCGATCAAAAGCCCGCCGATGATCGGACCCACGGCCATCGGGATGCGCTTAAGGAAGGATTGAATGGTGAAGCCGAGGGCTCGTCGCTCCCGAGGGAGCGCGTCGCCGATGATCGCAAAGACAGCCGGCGATGCCATGCTTGACCAGGCCATGACGAAGGCGAGACCGACAAAGACGAACTCCCAGGATGGACTGACGAGGTAGATGAGATAACCGAGCGAAGCGAGCCCTATGAAGAGCAGGAAAGCGCGTCTGCGTCCGAGGCGATCGGCGAGCCATCCACCGGGATACTGATAGATTGCGTCAAAGAAATCCCGCGTCGAGCCGAACAATCCGATGGTCACGGCACCTGCGCCCAAGGCCTGGAGATAGCTAGGCAGAAACTTTTTCCAGAGTTCTTCGCCGAGAAAGAGAAGAAAAACAGCGATCGAGGCCGCAAGGACATTGCGATCAAGGCCGTGCCAGCGGCTGGTTTGCGGACCGTTATCGTCGGGTCTCACAACAGTTCTTCAGAGGTAGCGCGGAGGATTGCGGTTCCCTGGCGTAACACGCGTGCGATGACTCCGCTTCCAAGGCTTGTTTCCAGGAACGGCCGGCTCAACCGGTATTCTCGAGCACAAGAAAGAAGGCCAACACGCCGACACCAATGGCGAGCGCAATGATGGCGATCTTTGCAGTCCTGGAAAGGTTGTGCCCCTGAACCTGCGCGACATCGGGGTAGGGGACCGTCGTGGCCTCTCCGGTTTTCGAGTCGGCAATTACGAAAGAATCCTCGCCCGTCGCCTTGACGTACCCAGCGACTTTCCTTCCGTCTCGAAGTGTGACGACGACGCGCGCCTCCTCGCCGACGCCAAGCCGCGCAATGCCGGTTTTCACTTTCTCCGACCGCTGCGCGTCCTTTTCCATTTTGGACTTCGCGACGGCCGGCTCTGTGAATGCCAACATCCAAATCAATGAACACGCGAGCAGCGCTGTCAGCGTTTGCTTGAACACGAATTCCTCCTCCTTGGGTCGAAAACTGGGACGACGGTTGCTGTACTCAAACAGATGATCCCATGAATCGTCAAGGGTGCGAGAGACGCATGCGTGGAATAGGCGTAGGGGGCGGGGCTTGTCCCTGCCCGCCTTCCTAATCCGCACCAGCAGCGGGCGGCGACAAGCCCCGCCCCTACGGCGCTCTCGCCAGGTCGTCAGCGGAGGTGAGGCACTCCTTGCACACGGTGAAGCGCAAGGCGATATTGTGACTTGTACAGGCGCTTGTACAGGCGCTTGTACGGGCGCATGGATGCGACGGATCGAATGGGATACTTGAGTTCAAGGCAGCTCGCGCGGCGGATTCCGGCAACGATTGATGGTCAAACACAAACTAAATCTTCTGCTTACGCTGTTGGTCTTTGTTGGCTTTATCAGCATTGGTCTGCCCGACGGTTTGATCGGCGTTGCGTGGCCCTCCATGCGAGGCTACTTCGGTTTGCCGATCGATGCACTGGGTCGGCTGCTCGTTAGCTACACGGCGGGCTACCTGGTCTCGAGCTTCAGCTGGGGCAGAGCGCGCATGCGTTTTGGTGTTGGGGCGCTACTTGCCCTGAGCTGTCTTGCGACAGGTGCGAGTCTCATTGGCTACTCGATAGCGAGTCAGTGGTGGATGGTAGTGTCCCTTGCTGCGCTGGCGGGCGTGGGAGCGGGGGCGATCGATGCAGGTCTGAACACGTACGCCTCCACTCATTTCAGTGTGCGGATGGTGAACTGG
>JBDTUW010000467.1:0-4257 GCA_040007555.1 Acidobacteriota bacterium
CGGCTACAACTTCTCGGTCGCGGTGTGGGTGGGGTTCATCGCGCTGTTCGGCACGGCGACGCAGACGGGCATGGTGATGGTCGTCTATCTGGAAGAAGCCGTCGAGCGCAAACGGAAAGAGCTGGGCGGAAAACTCACGCTCGCGGGTTTGCGCGAAGCAGTGGTGGAGGGCGCGCTGCTGCGACTGCGGCCGAAGGTGATGACGGTTTCGACGGTCGTGGCTGGACTGCTGCCGATTATGTGGTCAACGCGCACAGGTGCGGAAGTGATGAAACCGCTGGCCACGCCTGTGCTGGGCGGAATGGTCTCATCGCTGCTTCACGTTCTCCTGGTGACGCCGACGATCTTTCTGTGGCTACGTGAGCGCGAACTGAGGAGCGAGGAAAAGGCTGCCGCGCGCGAAACTTCAAACACCGATGTTCTCGCGCCTAGGGCGGCGATAAACGAAGAGCACAAACTCGAAGAATCGAAGCTGGTCAGTTAAGGAGGCGACCATAAGCAAGCAGAAATCACAGAGCCAAACAGAACCGACAAAAAAAGCGCGAAGCGCGTGGGTTGCGTTCGCGCTCGTCGCGTTATTTGCGGGATCGCTCGTCACACAGCAAATCATCAGGCAGCAAGCGCCGAGCAAACGCACGGCTGCCCAACCGCAGCCGGCGGGGCAATTGAACGAACAGGTGTTGAAAGACATTGCCTGGGATCCGGGTTTTGCAATACGCGCCCTGCTACTGCGGTTGCGAGAGCGGCGGACACGAGAACGTGCATGACTGCTTCGTCAAAGCCGTGACCCGAGCGGCAAGCCGCAGTGGGACGGGATGGGTTTCATATGAGACATCTGCCTGGACGTCGCGCGTGACGCGATGACGATGTACCGCGAAGGCAAGCCGATGGTGGAGCTTTAGCGGACAATTGAAGAGCGGTACGCGCACAAGTACAACACGCGCACCCCAACGCAGCGTCCGCCGGTTCCGAAGAAACAGCAACCAGCGACCGATGCGGATTGCTTAAGTGCTTCACCTCATCGAAGGGAAAAAGCCATGTTCAGGAAATCCTCGCGAATGCTGGCGGCGGGATTGGTGATCGGGATTGGTGTAGAGCTGTTCGCGGTTTATGCCTTGAAGCGCTGGGAGTACACGGCGCGGTTGCCACTCGTGCCCTGGCTCGGCGTCGGACTGACGCCCATCGCGCTGGTGCTCGTCCGGCCGCCGCTCATCTTTGGCGTCGTGGCGGCCGGCGTGGCTGCGCCGCCTGCGAACGATGCCAGTGGTGACTCACCTGAACATTAGCTTTTCAATCAACCCAACAAGGAGCAAACGACTATGAGAACGAAATCAATTCTGGCGGCGCTGGCCGTCGTGGAGCTTGGACTAACGCTCGCGGCGTGTGGCAAAGGCGGCGACGCGAGCAACTTGAAACAGATTGCACAGCAGCGCGCCGGCGATTATGTCGTCACGCTGCTCAGCGAATCGGGGCAGTTGAAGCAGGGGCCGAACAAGTATGTGATGGAGGTCCGCATGGCAGCCGACAACATGCTTATGGACGTTGGCGAAGTCAGACTCGGTTCGCAGATGGCAATGCCGGGGATGGCTCCAATGATCGGCGGCGCTTCGGCCACGCCGTCCGGCACGCCGGGGCGCTACAACGTCGAGAGCAATTTCGAGATGCGCGGAAAGTGGAGTTTTCAGGCGACCTTCGGCAATAACCAGCGGGTGATGTTCCCGATCAACGTCCAGTGATGAAGGAATAACGCCATGCAGAACGCAGTGTACAGAACGGTGACGCGGGCATTGGCACTGACGGGCGCGCTGCTCGCCTTTACCGCCGCGCCTTCAGCGCAGACGACGGCGAGCGACGGACGCGCAAACGTCGGGCAGCATCTCGACCACTTTCTCGAACGCGCCACCGTCGCCGCGGATGCCGCCGGGGTGATCGTCGAGGCCGACAAGCTTCACCGTGAGGCCGAGCAGAAGCGGAAAGCCGGACAGCGTGATGAAGCGCGTGCATTGCTGCGGCAGGCAGGCGAGATGATCGCGGCGGCAGCTCCCGATGGTGATGCGAAGCGCGAAGATCCGATGCTGCGCGAGTATCTGCGCGAGGTCACTGCTGCGCTCGTCGCGCTCGATGATGCGTCGGTGGCAGCGGCTCCATCGCTTAATGAAGACGGCGGCGCTCACCCGCAGGTGGCGGCGTTTCTCAATTACTACCGGGGGCGCGGAAGGAAGCGGCTGAACGCGGGATTGTCGCGGCTCGCCGCGTATCGGCCCGCGATGGCGCGCATTCTCCGTGAAGAAGGCGTGCCGGAATGGCTGCTTGCGGTCGGCCTGGTCGAGAGCGGTTACAACCCGGCGGCGCTCTCGCCAAAGCAGGCGCTCGGCATCTGGCAATTCATTCCCGCGACGGGGTTGCGCTATGGCCTGCAACGCACGGCCTGGATTGACGAACGGCAACACCCGGAGAAATCCACGCGGGCGGCGGCGCGCTACCTGCGCGATCTGCACGCGCTGTTTGGTGACTGGCAGCTTGCGCTGGCGGCCTACAACGCGGGCGAAGGGCGCGTGGCGCGAGCCATCCAGCGCGCGCGCGTCCGTGATTTCCAGACGCTGGCGGCACTGGGGCTGTTGCCGCCGGAAACGATCAACTACGTGCCGTCGGTGCTCGCGGCGGCGGAACTTATGGGCGCGCCGGGCGATGCGCGAATAGGCACAGTGAATTTCAAACCAAACTCCGGTCTTCAATCAATGAGGTAGAAAACTATGAAGAAAAGACACTCAAGCATCATCATCATCATCATCATCATGAGCGCGCTCGTTATCGCAGCCGACTCAATGTCGGCCGCCGCGTTCGGCAACTCGCAAAGTTGCTGCGAGGCGCAGAAGCGTTCAAGTCGGGAGCGCGAGCGGCCCGCCCCGGCTGTCGCGCAGAACGGCACGCAGACTGCAACGGTTGAGATCAACGACAAAGGCTTTGACCCGGGCAGCCTCAAGCTGAAAGCAGGGGTGCCTGCCAAAGTGACCTTCGTGCGAAGGACGGATGAAGGCTGCGCGAAAGAAGTCGTGATCAAGGAATATGACGTCAACCGCAAGCTGCCGCTCAACGAACCCGTCACGGTCGAGTTCACGCCGCGCAAAGGCGAGTTCACCTTCGCCTGCGCGATGGGCATGCTCAAAGGCAAATTGATCGTGGAATGAGGTGGTAACGAAATATGGCAAGCATGAGGACGGTGTGCGGCAGGAGGTTGGCTTCTTCAGCGACCGCGACGTGCCCGCGGCGATTGGCATCGTGCTGGAGATTTCAAATTCGATGAGCGGCGCAAGGATCGAGCGCGCCAGAGAGGCGCTGGGGCGCTTCATCCAGACGACCCAAGGCGAAAAGGTCAATGAGCTGAAATGAGGCGGTTCCGTTGAATACGCTGGAAAAGAAAATCGAGCAATGATGAATCAACGAACAATGGTCAGTCTCACAAAGAGTTTCTGCCATTCACTGCTGCTCACGGCACTCGTGAGTGTGATGACAGCGGCTGTCGTCGCGCAGATCGCCGAAGCGAGGGTTGGGAAACCAGGAGAGGTGACTTACAAGGTCGTCCACGACCACGCCGTCGGCAAAGGCCGGGGCGAGCTTCGCATCACCGACACGAGCATTGAATTCACAGGCGAAGGCAAAGACGAAGAGCGTCACAGCCGCAACTGGCAAGACGAAGCGATCAAGCGGCTGTCCATCTCGCGCAACGAACTGCGCGTGACGATTTATGAGGCATCACGCATTTCGATCATCCCGCGCAAAGCGCCTTTCACCGACGGCATGGCAATCCGCAACGGCCCGGAACACGATTACTTCTTCCGTTTACGCGAAGGAGAAATGACGCCGGAAGTAGTGAGCGCGGTGCTCGCGCGCTTCAAGCGCCCGGTTGAAACCAGCGTCATTCCGAATGACGAAGCGGAGCCCGGCAAACTGCTGTTTGAAATCCCGGTCTTTCACCGCCACCGCACTGGCGGCAAATCCGGGATGCTGCGGGTCTCTGAGCAACATGTCGTCTTTGCGACGGAAGCCACCGGCGATTCTCGCTTTTGGCGCTACACGGACATCCGCGATATCGGCAATCTCGGTCGCTACAGATTTGAGATCGCCACCTATGAAGGCCAGTTCGGTGTGGATGGCAGGAGCTACATCTTTGACCTCAAGCGCCCGATGACGGAGACCGAGTATGAGAATCTCTGGACAAGAGTCTACGCGCGGGAATTACGATCATATTGAGAAACG
>JBDTUW010000468.1:0-4256 GCA_040007555.1 Acidobacteriota bacterium
CGATCCGCGACAGCTTCAGTTCGGGCTGCGACTCAACTTCTGATCGATCAACAAAGAAACCCGGAGGGGAAACCCGGAGGGGAGCACGGAGGGATAGATGAAGCTGACAACGCTCATACTTTTTGGCATGTTGACAGTTTTCGGTCTGGTGGGACAGTCCGACGAGGAGAAGGAGTTTCAGACCTGGATGAAGACTACGTTTGCCACAAGTGGTAGTCTGCGAAAGAATATTGAAGCTAAGAGCGCTGACGTCGCGGTAGCGGATGCGGCCAAGCTCGAGGCTGTGTTCAAAAAGATCGGTGAATTCTGGACAAAACGCAAAGTTGACGATGCCGTGGGATGGTCTTAGCAGGCGACAACAGCAGCGGGTGAGGCCGGGGCGGCCGCCAAAGCCGGAGACTTTGACAAGGCTTCGGCGAGTCTGAAGGCAATGAGCGCGACTTGCAGCGGCTGTCACACTGCCCATCGCGAACGCCTTCCTGAAGGGGGCTACAAGATAAAATAGCCTCCGCGGAACGTCCCAGGGCCAATCAGGCCTTGCGCGGCCCGGATACGGAAAATGAGGTTGTCATTCCGGTGGCGCCTCATTTTTTTTGTGACCAGGCCGTCCGGAGAGTTGCGCTACCACCGTATCTCCATTCCGCAAAAGGGTATGGCTGCGGTATGATGCACCCGGGTGGTCAAAAGGGAATGGTGTACGATGAGGACTAGGCTAATGTTCGATCGCGTTCTGAGTCGGAAGGCGGGACGGCTCGCGACGGTTTTTGGTCTTGCCAGTATGTTGGTGTTTGTCACCACTGGGCAGGAAATAGGTCACCTCGGAATCGATTCCGATCCGACTCCACTAGTCCAGGCGAGGCGCGCGTCAAAACGTCGTACGGTAACCGCGGTGAGGACAGTTGCTGTACTTCCGGCGACTGGTGGGGGTGGACGTGTGGTGACCACGCCAGGCACACGCCCCGTCGGCGGTCCCCCGACCAGTTCCTTCGATGAGTTGATGGCGACGGCGGAAGCTGCATCGAAGGACGGGCAGTATGAACCGGCACTCGAGTCGTATCGAAGGGCACTTCAGGCGCGACCTGATTCGATTGAAGCCAAGCTCGGCCTCGCAGAAACGCTGCTTGATGCGCGGAAATACGGCGATGCCGAACAGGAGTTTCGCCAGTTGCTCCGTGTCAAGCCGCAATTGCCCGAGGCGCAGCGCGGTCTAGGCGATACGGTATACGAACTAAAGCGTTATTCCGACGCGGTTGCCGCTTACCAGACCGCGGCCCAGGGAGGGCTTAACGACGCGGAGCTCTATAACAATTACGCGAACTCTCTCTTCCGCACCGGCACCGTGGAGAACAAGTCGCGAGCGATCGAATACTATCGAAAGGCGATTCAGCTTCAGCCGGACTGGCCAAGCGCCTATGCCGGCCTGGCGAACCTGCTCCGGACAACGCGGGGCAGCGACGGCAAGCTTCAACTGACGGAGGCGCTCGCGGCGGCGAAGAAGGCCGTCGACCTCAATGCCAATTTCCCCCTCGGACACTCGATTCTTGGACGCGTATACGCCGACCTGGGTGATTTCACTCGCGCTGGGGCGGAGGGGCAGCGCGCGATCGAACTCGCCCCGAAAGACCCCTTTGTCTTTCTCAATATGGGCGGCATCTATTACGCTCAACGCCGATATCCCGAGGCGGAGCAGGCATATCTCAAGTCGATTTCGCTTGACCCGCAATGGGCGTTTCCGTATCACAGTCTCGGGACTCTGTATCTGAATAGCATGAATCGCCTTCCGGATGCCTCGATGCAGTTTAGTAAGGCCATCCTGCTCGAGCCCAACAGCCCGACACTGCGGACCAGCTTTGGAGCATCGCGCGCCAGATCCGGCGATTACAATGAGGCCGCCAACCAGTTCAAGAAGGCGATCGAAATCGATCCGAAATACATTGCGGCCTATCACAACCTGGGCGTCGTCTACGCCATTAATCGCCGCTATCCCGAGGCGCTTGAGGCATTCAAAAAGGCCACCGAGCTTGATCCGACTCGCGGAGAGTATTTCGTAGCGCTTGGCGATATCTATAAGAGGATGGGCCGGGACAAGGAATCGCAGGAGGCCTTTCAACGTGCTTCCGCGCTGGGCGCCAAGGTCGAGGACCCTGGCAAGGGCGAGTCCGAGGAAAAGGGCAAGAAGAACGAGAAGAGCGAGAAGACCGACAAAAAGAAGAAAACTAAACCTTGAGCGACCTGATCGGCAAAATCATCTGCGGCTACCGTATCGTTTCACAGATCGGCGAAGGGGGGATGGGCAAGGTCTACCTCGGCGAAAGCGCCTTCCTCACCGAGTACAAGCAGCAAGTGGCTATCAAGACCTTGACGTCGCGTGGAGCGAGTGAGCGCCAGGCGACGATCATGCGCGATCTCTTTATCCGCGAAGCCAACATCCAGGTTCAGCTCAAACATCCGCACATTGTCAGCGTCATCCAGTTCGCAGTCGAAGGCGACGAGCACTACCTGATTCTCGAATATCTGCCCGGCTATCGTTATCAGGGACGAAGGATGTCCAATGTTGCCGACGTCATCGCGTACGAAATGGGTCCGATCCCGCCGCCGCAAGCGTTTCAGTGGTTTATTCAAACTCTCGACGCGATGAGCTATGCCCACAAGTTCCGCTATCGCTGGCAGGGTGAGGATCGGGGCGGAATTGTCCATCGGGACGTCAAGCCAGCGAACCTGCTGCTTGTAGATCGAAAGACGGTCAAGGTCAGTGATTTCGGGATTGTCAAGGTACATCAGCTTGGCGGGACCGTGACTCGCAATCTGAATCCGGGGACGAGCGCCTATATGGCGCCCGAAGCAGTGCTTGGGCCCTCACAGTACGGCCTGGAGCAACTCGATGCGCGCGCCGATATCTACTCGCTCGGTGTCACGCTCTTCGAGATGCTGACCGGGAAGTTGCCATTTACGCCTGACGCGGGCACCTCGGTAGATGCCTCCCTCCGTCGCAAGCAGGTCGAAGCCGCACCGCCGGCGCCGACCTCGATTCTCCCATCGCTGGCTCCTCAGATCGATGCCCTCGTCTTAAAGGCGATGGAGAAGCACCCTGACAAACGCTACCAGAATGCCGAAGAATTCAAACGCGCGGTTCTGGACTACGAGCGCATGCGGCTGACGGTGCCGATCATTGCGGCTCAGTCACCATATGAGACTCGACCGCTTTCTCCGACCGATGGGACCGAAGTTCTCCTGAGGGAACAGACACCTTCCTCGCATGAGACACAAAAACTCTCTCCGGCGGAGGGGACGGAAGTCATCGCGCGGGGAACTCATCCGGATGAGAAGCCAAAGGTGCTTCCAGAGGAGGGGACCGAAGTTCTTTTGAGAGATCAGGCAACTCCTCCGAAGAAGAATCTGCCGTCGCCTCCAGAGGATGGAACCGAGGTTCTCCCGCGGGAGCAGAAGACGTCTCCCAGGATTGTACCGGCGGCGACCGCTGAGGGACGGAGGGATGCGTTTTTGACGTCGGTAACGGGGGCTGAGCCTTCGGCTTATGAGCCGAAACGCGCTACTGAGCCGCGCCCAGGGAGCCGCAATTATCTTTGGATTATCGGCATCGTCGGCGTCTTGATCCTCCTGGCCATCGTCGCGATTCCGGTCGTGAACTGGGTCTCGAAGCCCGCTGAGACGACACCGACACCGAGTGCGGTGTCGACGCCAACCCCTGGACGTGTCGCTCCGACGGCGCCCGAGGGCATGCTGCAGATTCCCGGAGGCAGCTTTCTCATGGGGCGAGATTTGAGCGAGGAAGAGAGGGCGTATAAGACGGATTTCGAGATGAACGGGAAGCAGCATAGGGACCAGGTTTTTATCTACGACTATCCCGCTCACGAGGTGGATGTGAGGTCCTTCTATCTGGATCGCACGGAGGTTTCGAATCGGGATTACGCTGCGTTTGTGCGGTCGACTGAACGGACTCCACCGGAGAACTGGAATGGGAACGAGCCTCCGGCGAACGCGGAAAGTCTTCCCGTGACCTTCGTCAATTTCCTCGAGGCTTCAGACTTTTGCGCGTGGAGAGGCAAAGAGCGCAAGGACGGGTTTACTTACCGGCTCCCGAGTGAGGAAGAATGGGAGTACGCCGCTCGCGGTCGCGATGCCGGGAAGCCGGGTCGGCAGCGTATGTTCCCGTGGGGTGAACAATGGGCAGTTGCAAAGGCAAACACGCTTGAATCAAGGCTCGGGTATTTGCAGAACGTGAATGCATACCCGGC
>JBDTUW010000469.1:0-4255 GCA_040007555.1 Acidobacteriota bacterium
GCCTTGGCTTTCGAGTTCGCAGCGAGCCCGATATTCTCGACAAAGAGCGCTTTACCGCCGGTTCCGACAAACGCCGCACTGACGAACTCATGCGAGCCTTTGCAGACAGGGAAGTCAAAGCTATCTGGGCTGCGCGCGGCGGATACGGTGTAATGAGACTGCTCGATCGCCTCGATGAGGAAGTCCTCGGCGCAAACCCCAAGATCCTCATCGGCTACAGCGACATCACCGCTCTCCATCTTTACCTCTACAAGCGCCTGGGCTGGGTGACCTTTCACGGGCCTATGGCAGCAAAGGACCTTGCCGCTGGCGAGGATGCCTACGATCGACCGACCCTTGTTGCGGCTCTGACCACCAGAAGTCCCATGGGCCAGATATCGAGAGATATATCGGGTGGGCAGGTGCTGCACCGCGGAAAGACGCCCGCCGGGACAGGCAGGTTGCTGGGTGGGTGTCTCTCGATCATCTCGGCGCTGATGGGAACACCAGATGAACTCGATACGAGAGGATCAATTCTCTTTCTGGAAGACACTGCGACCAAGCCATTTGCCATTGAGCGAATGCTGACGCAGCTGCGCCTCGCGGGAAAATTCAGCGACGTTCGTGGGATAGTTTTCGGTGAGATGATCGATTGCGTTCAGCACCCCAACCAGGGCTACCGAATTCAGGACGTGCTGGCTGATTTCACCGCAGACCTCGGCGTTCCGGTCATCTTCGGCCTGCCCAGTGGACACAGCCCGCGTGGGAATCTGACGCTCCCGCTTGGGGTGATCGCCACTCTCGATGGTGCTAACGGCATCCTCAGCATTGATGAAAGCGCCGTCATGTAAAAGGACCGGAACTCACGCGAAGTCGCGAAGGCGCGAAAGACGCGAAGAGGAAGAGACCGCCCTGCCTTAGCGGCTTCGCGTGAGTTCCGGTCCCTTCTCGTCAATTGAGTTTCGTTCGACGACACCGTAAACTTCCGCCCTGTGGCGCGGGAAGAATCACTCTCTAGTAAGGAGCACGAATGGCGGGCAGCAAGTATCTGCAGGGGCAACGTATCGCACCGATACCGATCGGACGCGACATCTCGGTCGTTGACCTTATCGAACGGACCTTTCAATCCTACAATGCGGCCCGCTTGCGAGAGGGAGCACAGCTCTTCGCCTCAAAGATGCTTTCCGAAGACGTCACCGTTGGGCTGACGCTGACTGGGGCGTTGACACCCGCCGGGCTGGGCATATCCGCCATCATTCCACTGATCGAGGCCGGCTTTGTCGATTGGATAATCTCGACCGGAGCAAATCTCTACCACGATGCTCACTTCGGACTGGGCCTCGCCATGCATCGTGGAAATGCTCAAACGAGCGATGTCGTGCTCAGGGACGAAGGCGTCGTCCGCATCTATGACATCTTCTTTGACTACGAGGTCCTGCTCTCCACGGATGCCTTTTTTCGCGAAATCATCGATGCGCCGGAGTTTCAGCGGGAGATGTCGACCGCCGAGTTTCACTATTTGTGCGGAAAATACCTCTCCGAGCGCGAGCGTGTACTTGGTCTCGAGGGCCAATCTCTTCTCGCGGCCGCGTACCGCCACGCCGTTCCCGTGTACACATCGTCGCCAGGTGATAGCTCGATTGGGATGAATGTCGCGGCGAAGGAACTTCAGGGCAGCAAACTTCGTTTGAACCCGTCCTCGGATGTCAACGAGACAGCAGCCCTTGTCCTCCAGGCGAAACGAGCAGGCGGACGTTCGGCGATCTTTATCTGTGGCGGGGGCAGCCCAAAAAACTTCGCATTGCAAACGGAGCCACAGATTCAGGAGGTGCTTGGGATCGAAGAGAAGGGGCACGACTTCTTCCTGCAACTAACTGATGCACGCCCCGACACGGGCGGGTTGAGCGGTGCGACACCAAGCGAGGCGGTAAGCTGGGGCAAGATCGATCCGGAACAGCTTCCCGACACCGTTGTCTGCTACGCCGATACCACCATCGCCCTGCCTCTGATTACCGCTTACGCCTTTGCGAGACGCGAGCCGCGACCTTTGAAGCGGCTCTACGACCGCCGTCAGGAGGCGATGGCGCTACTGCGAAGCGAATACGAGCAAACGACTCGTCGCTGAGATTCGCGGGCATTGCTCGGCGGCAGGTCGAGCTGACGTGGAGATCAAAATGAGCGCCAATCCGACTGAATTGAAGCCACCATTTCGCGACGTGACAGTGGGCGGGCTGCTCAAGAGCCTGGCTCTCTCAGTCCCCACAAATGAAGCGCTCGTGTATCAGGATCGCGAGCTGCGCTTAACCTTCGCTGAGCTGGAGGAGGAATCGCGCGTCATTGCTCGAGGCCTCATCGGGCTCGGAGTGGAACGCGGCGATCGTGTCGCGATCTGGGCGACGAATGTGCCCGAGTGGGTAGTGCTTCAGTTTTCTCTGGCGAAGATCGGTGCGGTCCTTGTCACCGTCAATACGGCGCTCCGTGCCAACGAGATAGATTACCTGCTCAGGCAGAGCGAGACATCGCTGCTCCTGACGATCTCAGGGTTTCGCGACGTCGACTACATCGCCTCGCTACAGGAAATCGGCGCCCTTGAGAATGGGCGCCTGCCGCACCTCAAACGTGTCATCTACATCGGGGGAGAGGCGCCGCGCGAAGCGCTCATGCCTTATGAGCAACTAAGAGCGCTGGCCGAGAGAGTTACCGATCCGGAGCTTGACGCGCGTGAGAGAGAGGTCGATGTCGACGATGTCACCAACATGCAGTACACGTCAGGGACGACGGGATTTCCGAAGGGCGTCATGCTTTCGAGCCGGAACATCGTCAACAATGGGTACTGGCTCGGGCGTGGTCTGGGATACTCGAGTGACGATCGGCTATGCCTTTGTGTGCCGCTCTTTCACTGCTTTGGCTGCGTCATCGGTGTGCTCGGCGCCTACACTCACGGCGCGTGCCTTTGCCCGCTCGATTCCTTCGAGCCACGCAAAGTACTCGAGGTTATTGAACGCCAACGATGTACTTCTCTCTATGGCGTCCCAACGATGTTTCTCGCCGAGATGGAGGTCGCGGACTTTACCAGCTTTGATCTTAAATCATTACGAACTGGTGTCATGGCAGGCGCGCTTTGTCCCGAGTCGCTCATGAGGCGCGCGATCGGTGAGATGAATCTGGACGAGATGACGATCATTTACGGCCTGACTGAGGCCTCGCCCGGAATTACCCAGACTCATCGAGACGATACGCTCGAACGTCGGACGCAGACTGTGGGAATGGTCTTACCCGAGATGGAAGTTCAAATCGTCGATCCAGCCACGCGTGCGGTCGCCGGCGTTGATGAAGCCGGGGAGCTCTGCGTGCGCGGCTATAATGTCATGAAGGGCTACTACAACAACCCGCAAGCGACGACGGCTGCAATCGATGCTCAGGGGTGGCTGCGAACGGGGGATGAGGCGACGATCGACGCCAACGGGTATGTGCGGATCACGGGGCGGATCAAGGACATCATCATTCGCGGTGGGGAGAACATCGCGCCGAGAGAGATCGAGGACCTGCTCAGGCTGCACCCACAAGTCGCGGATGCCTATGTCTACGCCGTCAAGAGCGAGTTTTTTGGAGAGGAAGTTGCGGCGGCTGTCAGGCTCAAGGCCGGCGGAGATGTTAGCGCGGAAAGCCTTCGGGAGTTCTGCCAGAGGCGGATCGCGCGTTTCAAGATTCCGAAGTATGTGCGATTTGTCAGCGACTTCCCGATGACTGCGTCGGGAAAAATACAGAAGTTCAAGCTGCGGGCAATGCACGAGAACGAGATAGAAGTTGCCGGATCGGAGTAGAGATTGTCGCGCGAAGACTACACCTACTGGGTCGAGATAGACGTGCGCTGGGGAGATATGGATTCGCAGGGTCACGTCAATAATGCGGTCTATTTTACGTATTGCGAATCGGCCCGCGTGGAGTTGCTTGGCAAGTTGGGCATCCGCGGCAAAAGCGGTGGAAGATTCGGTCCGGCACTAGTCTCCACGACATGCAACTTTCGACGTCAGGTTATCTACCCTTCAAGACTTGATGTCGGGGTCTCGGTTGAGGCGATCGGGGGGCGGAGCTTCACCATGAAGTATGGATTGTTTCTGCACGAGACGAGTGAGCTTGTTGCGGATGCGAGCAGCGTCAACGCGTGGGTTGACTACGAGGAAGGGCGATCTGTGCCGCTCTCGGATGAGATGCGTGACGCTCTTGCTGACTACATGCTTTTGCAGATTGATTAACGCAGAAGACGCGGGAGAAG
>JBDTUW010000470.1:0-4250 GCA_040007555.1 Acidobacteriota bacterium
CGGTCCTTCGCGGCGGCGTACACGGCGACCCGCAGTTCTACGACGACCGGCATGCGGCCATCGCGGTGAAGTTTCTCCAGGAAACGCTGCGACCATGACCGGCGTTCTTTGATAAACTTCCGTCGCATGAGCGCTTCGGACCTCAGTCTGCGCCTATAGGAGTTGAGGAACAGGCCTCGAGGCGGCAAACGCCTTATTGAGAGCAGATTCGAGACTGAATCCGGCTGGGGGATGACCGCATGCGATTAGTAATTGGGTCTGTGTGTCTTCGCAGCAGCCTGCGCTTGGCGCATCGGCTGCTGCACCGACGTCCTCCTCGAGTCCACCCAACGGTCAGCAACGGGACGATGTCCAGTTGGGCACTCGCTTCCTCGCGACTGTCTTGACATTACGCTAGAAAAAACAAGGAGAGTGGTAATGAAACGCAGTATTGCACCAACGGTTCTCGTCTTTTCCTTCGCCACAGTGTTCGTTCTGGCCATCTTGCCTCGGGCTGAGGCCCAAACTGAGCAGCAAGTGAGCGGCTCAATCGCCCAGCCTAACGAATGCTCCAACCGTAGCCTGCGGGGCAGTTTCGGATTCACCAGCGTAGGCAATCTCCTCGAGGCGGGTGGGTTCCCGCCCGCTGTGGTCGGCCCGTTCGCCGAAGTCGGTCGCCAGACCTTCAACGGGAGAGGCAAAACCCAGGGAACCGCTACGTTGAGTGCCAACGGCAACATCCTCAAGGTGACCTTTGCAGGCACGTATGAGGTAAAGCCGGATTGTACAGGCTCGATGACGTTCCTCGTCGATCCACTTGGTCCTCCAGCAGTAACCGCGGACTTTGTGATCGACGACGACGGTGCAGAGCTTCGAGTCATCCTCACGGGCACAGGAGCTGTTGAAAGCCGTATCTACAAGAAGCAGTTTTCACCGCAATGGAAGGAATACTAGAGGATCTGACCGATGTGGCTCAGCTGAGGGTTTCGTGGGCATGCTTGCGGGACCCTCAGCCGTCCTCTACGCCGAGCGGCCGAATACTCCCAAAGCTACAACAGCCTGGCGTATTCTGTCTTTGCTTGCCGGAGAATCGGGACGTCTGGGTCGGCGTCTTTCCAGAGCGTGAGGAAATCCTGGTAGGCGGCCTTCGCCTTGATCGTGTCTCGCGACAAAACCAACGCTCTGCCTAATTGCAAGTGCGCCAGTGCGCCGATCGGATCCGCGCCCACGATGCCACGATGATCGAGCAGCTTCTGAAATTCCACAACTGCTTCCGGATACCGGTGTGCGGCAATAAGTGCCTGGCCGCGCACGTAGGCCGAGTGCAGACCGCCAAGATAGAAGTGACTGAAGTTGAGGCCGTTCACCGCCAGCTCATAAGGGATAGCGATTTGCAACCGCTCTACGCTATCGGTGGGCTTCCCCCGCTCCAGCGCTGCTAACGCGCGAAGCACCGGTATGTAAGTAAATGTGGCGAACGTATCTTCCGGGAAACGGGTTTCCAGATCATCGGCAAGCGGTTGCGATCGAGAGGAGTCTCCCGCAAGAGCCAGCGCCAGGCCGGCGGCGTACTCGACATCCCGGCCGTTCGAAAGCGCCAGCGCCGCTGTGGCGTTTCTTGTCCCTTCGGCAACATTTCCAGAAACGGCTTCCCACACCGCCCGTGCGGCCTGGTAACTCGCTGCCGTATCGCGTCCCCCCTCTTGCCGGGCCAGATCGATGGCGCGGCTGGATGATTGCCGGGCCAGTGTTAGCCGGCCGGAACGAGCCAGAGCGAGAGCCTCGACGTTCGCCACCGAGTGTTCCACAGCATGCTTGCCCCTGACCAGTGCCACGATTCGATCCGTTTGGTCGTTGTCATCCTTCAAGACTGCGATGGTGTATCGGATCATCAGGAGAATCGGATCCTCCAGATGGTGTTCGGTGGCTCGCCGAAGCACACGCTCGGCTTCCTCTAAACGATCCAGGTAAAAATAGCCGGATGCAAGATTGTCGTACCCGAATAAAAAGCCGGGATCGGCCGCGATTTGCTCTTGGGATGTCGCGATCGCTCTTTCAAATCGGCCGGTCCCATGGCTGGAAAGGCCGCCTAACAAACTCTGGGCATTGGGCTCCTCGCCGCGAGGATAGCTCTGAAGCCACGACTCGAGGGTGTGGTACGCCTTTTCCAAATTTCCCGTCACCTGCCGATTGTAAGTAAAATCGATAAAAAATCTTTCGCGATCGCTGATGCGATCCCGCAGTTGCCAGGCTTTCGTCGTGTTCTGTGCTGACAGTACCGACTCTCCAATACCGCTGTACGAAAGCCCTAAATTGGCGTAGGCCATGGCGAATGTGGGATCAATCTCGACGGCGCGCTCGAAAAAATGGATACCCGCGGCATATCCTGAGGATAGCTGCACCTTCATGCCGGTGCTGTACGCCTTCAGGGCCTCGAGTGACGGTGTCGTCGCCTCGGCGAGCGGCGTCGAATGCTTTTCCACCGTCGACTGCGATTCCCCTAGGCGAGTTCTGAGTCTACGAACGATCTCACTCAGGGAATTCAGAACCTCTTCTCGCCTGGCCGCCTGAATCTGCTCCTGATCGAGAATGTTTCCGGTGTCGCAGTCCCTGGCCCGCAGGCCCAATACATATTGGCTTCCAAGTCTGGCGATCGAGCCTGCCACGACCACAGCACTCGCCGTTCGCTCGCAGACTTGCTGAGCCACGTCCGATGTCAGCCGCGCGTCTTTCGGTTGCCCCATCAGCGCCAGCTGTTGCTGGACCTTCCGTTCCGAAATCAAGCTGAGAAACGGAGATTGTTGAAGCTCCACGGACAATCCCTGGCGTAGCGTGTCGTCAAATACCGGATCGCCCGTGCTGTTCTCGAAATCGGCGAGGACGATCGTGTCCTTTTCCGTCAGGGTGGGCGCCCGGTGAAGATAAATGTACGCGGTAACGAAGAGTGTCAGCACCGCTGCCGAAGCCGCAGGAATAACTATCTTCCAGAGTCTCGGCAGCGTGGCGATGGCGCTGAGCGCCTGCGCCGAGCCCGAGTCTCTTTTCAGGCGCTCAAGGTCGGTGCGAATGTCCGAGGCGTGCTGGTAGCGGCGCTCCGGGTCCGCCTCCAGACATTTGGCGATGATGCGCTCCAGGTCGGGCGACTGCTCGACCTGGAGTCGGACTGCAGCGATCGGACGCGTTCCCGTCGCCATCTCATAGAGCACCAGACCCAACGCCCAGAAGTCGGCGCGGCGATCGACGATCTCGCCGCGGGCCTGTTCAGGCGCCATGTAGGCCGCCGTCCCGAGGATCACACCGCCGCGGGTCGCGACGGAGCTCAGGGCCGGTGAATCGGCGGCGTTGGCGATCGCGCTTCCCATCTTGGCCAGTCCGAAGTCCAGGATCTTGGCGTGGCCGCGCGGGCTGATGAAAATGTTGGCGGGCTTGATGTCACGGTGAACGATGCCTGCGCTGTGCGCCGCATCCAAGGCGTCGGTGATTTCGATACCGAGCGTCAGCAGCGTGTCCATCTCCAGACCGAGACGCCCGGCGTTGGTCTCTTTCAGAGTGCAGCCCTCCAGATACTCCATGGCGATGAAGGAGCGGCCGTCCTGCTCGCCGACGTCATGAATGGTGCAGATGTTGGGATGATTCAGCGCGGACGCGGTGCGAGCCTCGCGCTGGAACCGGCTCAACGCTTCCCGATCGAGAGCTAGTTCGACGCTCAAGAACTTCAGCGCGACGAAGCGATGGAGCCGTGTGTCTTCCGCTTTGTACACGACGCCCATGCCGCCGCCGCCGAGCTTCTCGACGATGCGGTAGTGCGACAGGGTCTGGCCGATCAGGGTATCCGAGTGTTCCGAGGCATTGTCGTTCTGATCGCGGGCGAGCGACTGCGCGGCCACTTCGATCGCCGGCCGTTCCAGGAACTGTTGCGCCGCCGGTTCCACGCTCAACAGGGCGCGAACCCGGCGTTCCAGCGGCTCGTCGCCCGCGCAGGCGTGCCGGAGAAACGCGTCGCGCTCCGCGAGCGGACGCTCCAGCACGGACTGGAGCAGGTTATCGAGCTGTTTCCAGCGATCCAAGTCCATCGTCGGTTTCACCGGTGAGCTCGCGATAGAGCCAGATCTTGGCGCTGCTCCAGTCGCGTCTCACGGTGACCGGCGAGACCTTGAGCACCATGGCGGTCTCTTCGACGCTGAGGCCGGCGAAAAAACGCATTTCGACGACGCGCACTTTGCGAGGGTCGACGCGCGCGAGGGCGTTCAGTGCGTCATCGAGGGCCACGA
>JBDTUW010000471.1:0-4248 GCA_040007555.1 Acidobacteriota bacterium
AGGGATGGACCTCTGCCATCAACCCGTCGGCACCCACGGCGACAGCGGCCTTTGCGAGCGGGCGAACGAGGCTGCGTTTTCCGGTAGCGTGACTCGGATCCACAATCACAGGCAGATGGCTCAGCTCATTGAGCAACGGCACCGCAGCAATATCCAATGTGTTACGCGTCGCCGTCTCGAACGTCCGGATTCCCCGCTCACACAGCATGACATCTGGATTGCCGTTGGTGACGATGTACTCGGCCGAGAGCAGAAACTCTTTGATCGTCGCTGAAAGCCCGCGCTTTAGCATGACGGGCTTCTTTACCGCTCCAAGCTTCTTGAGCAACGCAAAGTTCTGCATATTTCGCGCACCCACCTGGAGAATGTCGGCATACTGGGCTACCAGGTCGACGTCTTCGGTATTGACCACCTCCGTGATCACCTTCAATCCGGTTCTTTCGCGCGCCTCGGCAAGGAGGCGAAGGCCATCCTCTTCGAGACCCTGGAAATCATACGGCGAGGTTCGCGGTTTGAACGCGCCACCGCGCAAGATCTTTGCCCCGGCAGCAACGACAGCGTCGGCAGTCGCAAAGAGCTGATCGCGCGTTTCCACCGAACACGGGCCCGCCATGACGATAAAGCCGCCGTCTCCGATTGTCAGGTCGCCAACCTTAAAAGATGTTTTCTGCTTTTTGACTTCCCTGCTGACCAGTTTGAAGGGCTGGAGGATCGGAAAGACATCCTCAACACCGTTCGCCGACTTCAGCGATTCGATGTGCTCCTTCTTGTCACCGTGTCCAACGGCTGCGACGACGGTCCGCTCGGCCCCGCGTATCACATGCGGTACGTATCCGAACTCGCGAATCCGCGCGCAAATGTGATCTACCTGTTCGTCGCTGGCGCCTGCCCGCATCGTAATGATCATTAGCTGAAAACCCCCCAGTTTGATTTTAGATTTTGGATTTTAGATTTTGGATTTCGATCAGATTTTGAATTCTGGATTTTAGATTAGTGCCTGGACTTTGAACTCCTGGGTTCTTGGATTCTCGGACCCTCGGACTCTTGGACCCTTGGCTCTTGGACTCTTGGACTCGAGAAACCTTCGATGGTGGGTCAAGAAATCCACAATCCAAAATCTAAAATCTAAAATCCAAAATCCAAACATCTCTTCACCTGGCTCGTGCATAGCAGCCAAGGACGCGAACGCTTGCGGCAAACTCAGCCAGATTGTCGAGAGCAGCCTGAACACGACGTTCGGCTGTATTACCGATAAAGTCGAGGTAGAAGCTGTACTCCCACGGACGACCGATGAGCGGGCGCGACTCGATCTTCATGAGATCGATGTCCCGAAGCGCGAAAACCGCAAGCGTCCGGAAGAGCGACCCCGTTCGATTCTCCAGCGTAAAAACTATTGATGTCTTATCTGCCGTTTCCGGCGGTTCCACACCCGGACCCGGCCGCGAAAGCAGCCAGAAGCGCGTGTAATTCTGGGGGTCATCCTCAACACCTGTTGCCAGAATCTCTCCACCATAAGCGGCAGCTGCCGACGCTCCGGCGATAGCCGCCGAGCCAGGCTCACGGGTCTCCATCAGCATCTTGACGCTTCCCGCCGTGTCATAACCCGTCATTTGCTCAATCTGTGGGTGGTTGGCAAGAAAACGCTGGCATTGCCCGAGAGCCACCGGATGAGAGTAAACCCGCCGAATCTGATCCACTGTCAGACCGGGCGGCCCGATCAGGTTGTGAACGATCCGCAGGTTGACCTCGCTGATGATTCGCAAGTCGTGGCGCAACAGGAGATCGTAGTTCTGATAGACCGAACCGAAGAGTGAGTTCTCGATCGGGGCCAGACAATAGGTGGCTTCTGCCCGCTCGACGGCCGCAAACATCTCGTCGAAGCTCCGGCACGGGAAAAGCGGCACGTCATCCCCAAGAAGTTTGCGCGCCGCTTCATTGCTAAATGCGCCCAGCTCTCCCTGAAAGGCTACTCTCTTGGCTTCGTCGCTGAATGGTGGGGAATTCATTGATTGACTCACAGAAATCTGGTGCCTTAAATTGAAAGGCCCCTCTTTCACGTGAAAGAGGGGCCATCATCTCAGGTCTTCGACTAGCACTTGGCTTAGGCGAGCAAACCTCTGGCCCCGGTGAAAGGGCTAAAGGAGAAGTCAAACTCATAAGAGAAACCAACCGAGCCGCGCCACTGGCACGCGGTTGCCACAAGAAAATCAATCTTCCGGGTTTGAACTTCCAGACTGGCCATAAGCGATGGAGCACTCGAACAACAGGGCGCATTATTCTTCAAGCGCCGCATGAAGTCAAGAAAAAGATGTCTTCGAAGTCATTTGATCGGCAGTTTTTCGCCGAGGACCGTGTCCGGTGGCCAAACCCAGAGGTTAAAGTAAGCCTTTACCTCCGCAGCCGACTCCCTGAAAAACTGGTAGTTCGCCGACCTTACGCGAACCCGATCGGTCGCGACTCCGTAGGCATCCAGCCCCAGCTCGTTTGCCAGATAAAGCGCGCGCGAAAGGTGAAACTGCTGCGTCACGAGAACGGCACGATCGAGGCCGAATATCTCGCGTGCCCTGTAGCACGTGTCATAAGTCGAGCGGCCAGCATAGTCCAAGATGACATCGCGCGGCGCGACGGCGTGGCTCACCAGATAGTCCTGCATGGCCTTTGGTTCGTTGTAGCTTGGATGTCGATTGTCACCCGACACCAGGATGCGATCAATCTTTCCTGCTTTGTAAAGTGAGATCGCGGTCTCAACCCTATCCTCAAGCGTTGGAGACAGTTCGCCATTGCTGTAGACGCTCGCTCCAAAGACGATCGCGACCCGCGGTCGTTTCCAGTCGGCCGTTTCGAGCTGCTCAGGCGTACTAAGGATGCGGCCATCATAGCCATGCACCCTGCCGTGAACGAAGGCAAACACGCCAAGGGAGGCAAGTAGGGCAATACCAAGGACAAGCAACGAGCGACGAGGTCTCTTCATGCTGAGCACGTGGGGGACGAATCCGATAACGTCCTATAAGACAATCAGTCGAGCGACCTGTCAAGCTTGCCGTCTCTTCATCCTTTTAGTTTTGGTAGTTTTAAACAGTTTCGGGCGCGAAACCAAATCCCTGTCGTCTTGCCGGGGCTGTCGGCCGGCGGCTAGGCTCAACGGCTGGCGACCTTCCTGGGGCACCTCAGCGCCTGCTGAGAGGTCGGCCGGGCCGGCGCTAGGCGGAACCGCAACTCCACTGCAGATTGTATTGACAGGTTGGCATACCTACTATATCCTGCGCTCCTGCTACAGGCACGACGGCGCTTTGGCGTCGTCGTTGAAAAAGGGAACCTGGTGCAAATCCGGGACTGCCCCGCAGCGGTAAGTGGGAACGAAAGCCGTCATTAGCACTGGTTATGGTAACTGGGAAGCGGCGGTGAGTAGGAAAGATCCAATGTCCGGGTCATCTCGCCCATGTAAGTCCGAAGACCTGCCTGTGACCGCGCAGAGTACGCGGCAAGCACCGGACTTCCGAGGGGGAGGTTGGCGGTCCATCTCGCCATTTCACCCACACGTCCCATAGACCGAAGCACCCAGCGAAGACAGGTTGGGGTTGGATTGACGAGGAGCAGGCGTGGATATCGCGAGGATGAACGACGGTCTTTCTTCAAACGCTGCGAGCAGAGCCACAGGAGTCGCGCCCGCGGAAGAATTCGCCCCGACGGCGATGCGGGTCAAGAAGCGCGACGGTTCCTTCGAACCAGTCGATGTCAACAAGATCGTGCGGGCCGTCGGCCGGTCCTGTCGCAACCTGGCGAGCGTTGACCCGCTCCGGGTGGCAACGAAAACGATCAATGGTCTCTACGACGGTGCGACGACCCAGGAGCTCGATCGGCTCTCGATCCAGACCGCCGCATCCCTGATAGTCGAGGAGCCCGAGTATTCGCGGCTCGCCGCGCGACTGCAGGCAACCTACATTGCCAAAGAGGTAGCAAATCAGGAGATTCAGTCGTTTTCGCAGTCAATCGCCGCCGGAGTAAACCAGGAAATGATCAGTGGGCGGGTCGCGACCTTCGTCACCGCCAATGCGCGAAAGCTCAACGACGCGATCGAACAGAATCGAGATGAGCTCTTCGAGTTCTTCGGACTGCGCACAATCTACGACAGATACCTGCTCAAGGATCGAAACTCGAGAAAGGTGATCGAGACCCCCCAGTATTTCTGGATGCGCGTTGCCTGCGGATTATCGGAGTCGGTCACCGAGGCGATCGACCTCTACCGGC
>JBDTUW010000472.1:0-4228 GCA_040007555.1 Acidobacteriota bacterium
AGCCGCGACCGCAAAGTGTGCGACCCAGTTCCGATATTTTTGATGGGAAGAGATCCAGATTCGGGGACCTTGCCATATCGTAGCCGGTCGATCCAGATGATCGTTCCGACCGGCGCGGTGACGGATGTCTCGGACTCCGTCTCCGCGATTGTGCGCGGACGCTGCCCAAGGCTGGTGACACTGAGAACGATCGTGACTAGTGCCGCGGTCAGCAGGAGACGTCTTTCCAACGTAATCAGCCTACCTTTCCGGAATAATGCTGCGGAAACGGCCCTGATCATCGTATAGCCTCTGATATTGACGCGCGTTGCGGTAGACGCCCTGAACGTAACCTCGAGTCTCACTGATGGGGATGCTGTCGACCCATTCTTCGATCTCGTTCGTCGGCAACTCACGAAGCCAGCGAGCAACTCGAGTGGGACCGCCATTGTATGCGGCCGCAGCGTACTCGAATCGCCCAAAGTCCCTGATCATGTCGGAGAGATAGGCGGTGCCCAGTTGAATATTCAGAATCGGGTTATAAAGATCAGCGGGCGTAACACTTCCGCCGCCGAGGCTGTATTTGCGTGCCACGAGACGACCGGTTGACGGGAGAAGCTGCATCAGTCCAAGGGCGTTTGCGCGGCTGCGTGCCTGCGCGTTAAAGATCGTCTCCTGTCTGATCAGACCCGCGACCAGAAATGGATCGATGTTGTAACGCCGAGCCTCCTGCTGAATCGTTGGCCACCAATTGAGCGGATAGAAGACCTCCCAGACCTCGCGTGTCATTTCTTCTGGAAGGGCCTGGCCGTAATCGGGATAGGCTCGTTTCAGGGTATTAATCGCGGCAGCATTCTCGTTACGAGCGCGGAATACCTGAGCAATCCGTAGATTGACCAGCGGAGCATTGGGCATAGTCGACCGCACCGCCTGCAGTTCGTCCATTGACGGCTGCAGGAGCCCGCGGCGCAGCAATTGCTCAGCCTTTGTGATGCGACTCTCTTCAAGCGGAGAGGCGGTCTCGCGATGGACGGTGATCTGCTGGAGACCCGCAATTGCCCGTGCCAGCAACGTGCCAGGCTCGGCTATTTGTGGTTTGACGCCAGAGCGCTCGAGCTGTGCGATATGCCTCTCCGAGTTGACGCCGTACCAGCCGGCACTGTACCGCTTCAGAAGGCCTCGGTAGAGCGTCAGCGCGCGTTCCTTCTCACCGGCGCGCTCCGAATCGAGCGCCGCCCAAAAGGCAGCCTTACCGCGGTTGTCTGTTTGCTCGCTGTAATCCGCCAGATGCTCGAGCAACATCTGAGAGGACTCACGATACGACTTTGCCTGGTGAGCCCGCCACGCAAGCCAGAAATGAGCTTCATCAGCGAGTGCGCTTCGCGAATGCTCTTTAACGATCTGCTCAAAATAACTGGCTGCCTGAGCCGGTTGGTTAGCCCGCTCAGCCGCTTTTGCCAGTTCGAAGAGCATCTCGCCGATACGCGGACTTGTTGGAGCCGCCTGTCGAAGCACAGCCAGCGTCTGTAATGCGGAATCTGTGCGTCGCAAAACGACGTGCGAGGCGCCGGTGTAGTAAAGAGTCTCGGCCTGATCCTTTGGCGTGCGGGCTCTTATTCGAGAAAGAGCCTCGATCGCGGCGGCCGGCGAGCCACCTTTGTAATTGCTGATCCCGGCACGGAGCCAGACCTCGGTTGACGCGGCCGCCGGGAACTGACGCGAAAGAAGGTCATAGGCCTGCGCTGCCAGGACGTATTGTCCGGCCGCATAAAGACGATCAGCACGTGCCATCAATTCCGCCCCGGTCTGTGCCGCGTTTGACGAACCGAGACTCAACAGACGAGTAGCTGCGATCGATGCTTCGGCCGAGTCAGGGGCGTAGAAATAAAGCCTGCGAAGAGACTTCACTGCCTCATCCGTGCGGCCAAGCTTCTCGAGTGAATCTGCCTTGAGTTGAAGTGCCGCTCCGTCATCTTCAGCAGCGAGGGGTTCGAGGTAATTGATCGCGCTTTGATACGAACCACGACCCATTGCGGAAACGGCGGCCTGACGTCGCACCTGTGGAGCCAGCATTGAAGAGGGCGTGTCCTGAACCAGGCGGAGCAGGTCTCGCTCCGCCTCCTCGGCTCTGCCGGCGCCCGCGAGCGCCTGCGACTTGTAGAGTAGGGCGTAGTCCCCGAGGAGCGTCAGTCGTGCAATCGAAGGATCCCCGAGAAGAGTGATCGCGGCGCCGTAATCTCTCGCCTGAAGTCTGAGATAGCCGCGCAGCAAGCGGGCGAGGGCAGCTTCCTCGGTTCCCGCGGACCCAGTTTCGATACGTTGCAGCTCTGACTCGTTGCTGGATGCGACCGCGATTTTGAGCTGGGCTCGAGCCCTGCCAGCTGAAATTGAAGGAGTTTGCGAGCCGAATGCGGTCGCGATCGACGCGGCCACGACCACCGAGACCGTGACGACAAAA
This sequence comes from Acidobacteriota bacterium, assembly GCA_040007555.1. GTDB lineage: Bacteria > Acidobacteriota > Blastocatellia > RBC074 > RBC074 > JANNRD01. The sequence goes on from JBDTUW010000472.1 coordinate 2,438, forward strand.
AAAACGCCGCGACTGCGCGACGCTGATTCCGGTGGAGACTTCATAACGCGAACTCCTGGATTGGCACGGCCGAAACAACATCCGACCAGCATTGTCCGAACGCCCGGGGGGCAGGTGTTCGTTCGCGATCCAAGGCAAATTCATCTTGCCATAAAGACCGCGCATTCGCCAGCACAATCACACCTGAGGCACCGGAAAGTTCCGCCCCAGCTTGGTCGCGTCGCCTTCGGCAAGTGTTGTCACCAATTCATGGTAGAAATAATCGAACTCGGCGGTAATTTGTGAACGGACGTGCCTCGAGTAGAGCTTTCGACTTCGCTCAATCTCATCCCTGAGACGATCATAGAGGTCTGCGCGGCGGCACCCTTCCGTGACTCTCGAAGGCTGGTAGAGTCGGATTTCTCCAACCAAAAAGCGAGCAAAACGTCTCGCATCGAGATGCTCTCGGGGGTTAGTTGTCTCTGAATCGATCGCGTCTCCAATCTCGGATGTCACGCTCATATCGACCGGGAGGGCTTCTGTCGAATCATGCACAAACGTTTCCCGACTCTCCTCCCGACTTTCGTCCCGACTCTCCTCCCGGCTTTTTTCCTCAGCACTCGACTCCGGCTCAGCCGGTTCCGGGTCGCGCTCTCGAGGTGAATTGGCTTCAATCGTGGGTTCGAGGCGGCGCGTCTCGGTCTTCAAGGAGGCAGAACCTGGTGTTGCAAATCCCTGCAGGGACGAGGTCAGGATGCGGGGACTGACCGGTTCGCCGCCGGACGGCTCAGTGCTGCGACGCAGTGGGAGCAGCTCGATGGCCATGCTCGCGACGCGCATGAGAGCTTCCAGTGGCTGGATATCGAGACCATCAGCGGCTTCGGAGTCGGCATAAAGAACTGCAGCCGCCTTCTTGCGCACTACCAGGGGTACGGCCACAGTCGTCTTGCGGTCGTGCTCGATATAGGAACCAAGGAAGCTCAAATAGTCGGGTTCGATGTCGGAACCGCGGACTATTGACTGCCTCTGATTGAGCGAATCACTTAAGAGTGTTCGATCGTCCATCGGGCGCGAGAGCGATGCGATCCCAACAGATTCGTCAGGAAATCCAATCCCGCGCCAACCGACGACGTTGCCGCTTCTGACGACAAATAACGCGACTCGGGGTGCGAATGCGGCTGCCCCCGTGAGTGTTGCTGCGAGAACTCCGGCCTGTGTCCTTTGCCGATCAATCTCAGCCATGGATGCATTGAGCAGCGCCCGATCGGCGCTTTGGGCTTGTTCGAAATCGCGCTCCAGGGCCTCGATTCGAGTGCGGAAGCTCTCTTCTGACTTCGTTAGCCGCTGGCGCATCTCGCCAGCAATTGCGTCGATCGGCTCTTCGTTTGATGATCGAGCCTGATCAACAAGGCGGGAGCAGGCTGCCTCAAAGGTTGTCTGAAGGCTGTTCAGCTCTGATGCCAGAGGATCAAGCCGGCTCAAAACGAGCGAGTTCAAAAGGTCGCGAAGGCGATCTTCCCACTGTCTGTCGTCCGCTTCAGCCACCGTCTCCTCCGTCTGCACCGAAAGCCAATAATCTCCCGCCGTTTAACGCCCGACCCCGTCAGTCATTATCAGTGGCCCTCCACATGATGTCAATTTCAGCAAACGCGGGCCGATTTTGGATTTTAGATTTTGGATTGAAGAAGAAGAAGACTCACGCGAAGCCGCGAAGGCGCGAGAGACGCGAAGAGGATCAGCAAGAGGGTTGAAGGCGCTTTTTCCGAAGAAGATCGTCCAACAGGCAGAACCAAACCATTATTGTTCTTCTTC
>JBDTUW010000473.1:0-4218 GCA_040007555.1 Acidobacteriota bacterium
GTGAGCGATATGTCGTCGACACGGGGCATCTGGTGGCGTGGGAAGGATCGACTCAGTACACACTGCGGAAGGCGGCAGCTGGCTTCTTCCGCAGCATGATGAGTGGAGAAGGGATCGTTGCGGAGTTCAGCGGGCCGGGAGAGATACTGATTCAGACACGCAATCTGGCCGCGTTTGCAGGTCTCATGCGTCCGTTCTTCCCGACTCAATCAGGTAAAGGCGGTGGTTTCGATATCAATCCGCTTTAATCCCGAACCGCAAAGGACTAATACGACGCCGTTTCCCAATCAAAAATCTAAAATCTAAAATCCAAAATTCCTCTATCGTCTCCGTGATAGGAGAAGATATTGCAGCAGGTAGATGAAGAAGTTGGCGAAGGTCAGATACAGGCTCATGGTCAGCTGCACTGCCTGCTCCCAAGTGTTCTCAGCCTGGCTCAGGCGAAAAAACTTGAACAGAAACCCGCCCGCGAATATCACCATCGCCGCCAGCGAATAGATGAGATTGCCGGTGCGCGAGAAGCGCACAAACATACCAACCAATCCGACAATTATCAGCCCAAAAAGCGCCAGCAGGTAGATGGGCGCCAGAAAGCTGAAGTCGATCCCGGTTGCCAATGCGATAAAGCCAGTCAACAGCATCACCGCAGTGGTGCCCGTCAGCGCCTGGATGATGATCTGTGGCCCACCTTCCGTGACTGCGATCGACACCAGGGGTCCCAACATCATTCCGTTGCCGACTCCCCACGCCATCATCAACACGATGGCGATGTCGCTGCCCCCGAGGGACTGAATGACGAACATACCGACCATCGATACCAACAGCAGTCCGATCAGCGGCAGCCATCCCCGAATGTTTCGACCCAGGTAGGCGCCTACTCCAGCCATCGCAATCGTCGGAGCCAACAGCCCCAGCACCTTCGCCAGAAGCGGGGTGCTGTCGACCGGCATCACCCGCAGACTCACCAGAAGCAGGAAAAGTCCGCCAAAGACCGCAATCAACAAGGGGCGGATTGAGGCAATCTGTGTTTTAAGTTGATCGCCAACCTGGGCTGGACTGGAAACGTACTTCTCGGCCTGCATGCTCTTTCTCCTCTCGTCAGGAAAACTCCTGAACTTCAGACATTATACCACGAGCTAAATGGCAAACTGTCGGTCGAGTACGAGAGCCTCGGACAGTCGGGCGAGATACTCGTCGTGGGTCAGGTCGATTGCGCCGAAGCGCCCTATATGCGGCGTTCGCATCTGCGCATCGAGAAGGACAAAGCGTCGCAGCCGCAGCCTCTCAACCAGAGCGACCAAAGCGATTTGAGATGCCGAGGGAACCCGGCTGAACATCGACTCACCGAAAAATGCCCCCTGAATCGCCACGCCATACAGGCCACCGACAAGATCATCACCCACGTGGAGTTCGACGGAGTGGGCGAACCCCAACCGATGAAGATCGCAATAAAGATCAATCATCTCGCCGCTCAGCCAGACTTCTTCGGAGGCCACCTCGCGATGTCGGGCGCAGGATCGGATAACCGAAGGAAAGTCCCTGTTGAAGCTGACCTCAAAGTCTGTCTTGCGAATCAGCTTCTGCACGGTGCGGGGCACCTTGAAGCGCTCATCAAGTGGAATAATGGTACGTGGCTCCGCCATAAACCACTCGATGGTCCCATGGCGGCCACGTGACATCGGGAAGAGCCCATGACGGTAACCGAGAATCACCTGCTCTGGTGTGATGCCGGATCTAAGGGTCGACACCATGCCTCCTGATTTTAGATTTTAGATTTTGGATTTGGGATTGCCAGGAAATTGCGTGGATTTGATCAATCTCCTATCTCCAATCGAAAATCCAAAATCCAAAATCGGAATATCCCAATCTCAGTCTCCAATCCAAAATCCAAAATCTAGAATCCAAAATCGGAATTGTGTTATCTTCAAGGTTAATTCTAAACATCTCCGAAGGAAGTTGAAAGGTAGGTAGTGTACATGTCTGCGAGTGGGCGTTTGCCAAATTACTACGATGGTCAATGGCAGGAATCGACAGCGACTGATGCTCTCGATGTTGTCAATCCGGCAACGGGCGAAGTGATAGCGCGCACACCTCTGGGTGGCGCTGACGACGTCAACGCGGTCGTGGAGTCGGCCGCGCGAGCATTTCCCGACTGGCGCCGGACACCTCCCGAAGAGCGTATCCAATATCTCTTCAAGTTCAAGCAGTTGCTCGAAGAGCACATTGATGACCTGGCTGAATCGATCACCGTCGAGAATGGCAAAACGCGAATCGAGGCGAGGGCGGAGCTGCGCCGGTCAATCGAGAATGTCGAGGTGGCATGTGGTATTCCAGTGCTCATGCAAGGGTACAATCTCGAGGATGTGGCTCGTGGCATCGACGAAATGATGATTCGCCAGCCTCTGGGAGTCGTTGCGGCGATCACCCCTTTCAATTTTCCCGCCATGGTGCCGCTTTGGTTTTTGCCCTACGCGATCGCGTGCGGAAATACCTTTATCTCGAAGCCGTCTGAACGCGTGCCGATGACGATGCAGCGCATCGTCGAGCTCCTTCACGACACGGGCTTGCCGCCGGGCGTTGTCAATATCGTCAATGGTGGGAAGCCGGCTGTTGATGCGCTCATCGATAACCCCAAGGTGCGCGCACTAAGCTTCGTCGGCTCGACACCGGTCGCGAGATATATCTACTCTCGCGGATCTGCGGAAGGGAAGCGTGTCCAGTGCCAGGGAGGTGCTAAGAATCACGTGGTCGTACTGCCGGATGCGGATTTCGACATGACGACTCATATCGTCAGTGACAGCGCGTTTGGCTGCGCCGGACAACGTTGCCTTGCCGTTTCCGTGGCGATCACCGTTGGCGAAGCTCGCAATCCATTTCGTGAGGCAATTATCGAACAGGCACGCGGGATGAAGGTTGGGTATGGACTAGACGAGGGCGTACAGATGGGCCCCGTTATTACCAACGAGAGCAAGACGCGGATCGAAGGGCTGATCGGGCAGGCAGCACACGCAGGTGGCAGCGTCGTTCTTGATGGCAGGAATACCAATATCCCGAGTTACGGTTCTGGCAGCTTTATCAAGCCGACCGTGATAGCGGATTTGGATCCTGCGAGCGAGCTACTTGATACGGAGATCTTTGGCCCTGTGTTGACGCTCATGCATACCGACACCGTCGATGAGGCGATCGGGATACTCTCACGAAGCAAGTATGGAAACGCCGCTTCGATCTTTACCTCGAGCGGCGCGGCTGCGCGAAAATTCCGCTACGAAGCTCCCGCCGGCAACATCGGCGTCAACATTGGTGTCGCGGCGCCGATGGCGTACTTCCCATTCAGCGGCTGGAAGGATAGTTTTCTCGGCGTTCTTCATGGCCAGGGCCACGATGCCGTCGAGTTCTACACCGACAAGAAGGTTGTCATTGAGCGCTGGCCGAAAGAGTGGTCGCGAAAGTTCTAGTCGGCGTATTCCGGCTGAGCGGAGTTAGCGAAGATACTGCTTTTCGATAGCAGTGATCTTCGCTACCCGTTTTCCGTGCCTCGCCTCGCCCTCCGGGGTTTGAAGCCAGGCCGTAACGACCTTGCGCATTTGATCCTGAGAGAGCATCCGGCCGCCCAGCGAGAGTACATTTGCATAATTGTGCTCTCTGCTGTTTCTGGCGGTTGCCTCGTCATAACAAAGAGCGGCTCTGATGCCTGGTACTTTGTTCGCCGTCATGGCTGAGCCGATACCGGCGCCGTCGACGATGATGCCGAGATCGCAGGCTCGATCAGCAACTGCTCGCGCCACTGCGTGGGCGATGTCAGGGTAGTCGACCGGGTCTTCTGAATAAGTTCCGAAGTCACGACATTTGTGGCCGAGTTCCGAGAGGAGTACTTTGATCTGCTCCTTCATTGCGAAGCCCCCGTGGTCGGAGCCGACGGCGATCAGCCGGTACCTTAATGCCGACTCCCGACGCGTTCGGATCTGAACGTCGATTCCGCGTTCGCGGATGAGGTCTTTCGCTGAGGGTGTAATGATTGCGTCTTCGCGAACGATCAGGCTGCGGCCCTGGGAGAGGTCCCGCAGGTCCAGTTCGGTGATGACATCCCGGTTCGATTCATCGAGGGCTTCGTTCATTGTCACCGCAATGGGCTGAGGCGAGGCTGGCTCCGCTGTATGACCGAGCCGTTCGGTCAGCGCCTGCCGCACAAACCGTCTAATCGCGTCCCGCTCGGGCATT
>JBDTUW010000474.1:0-4206 GCA_040007555.1 Acidobacteriota bacterium
CGAGATTTGCCTTTGTTACTGGCGCGATGAAGCGGTAGCCGCGGCCGTGATAGGTGGCGATGAACCGGGCATCGTCCGCATCGTCGCCGAGAGAGCGACGCGCTTGTGAGATCGCCTTCTTCAAAACGCCGTCCGTCGTGAAAACGTTGGGCCAGACGTGCTCCAGCAGTTCGTCTTTCGAGACGACACGATCGTGATGCTCGACGAGATAGCGCAGCACACGAACGGCCTGCGGTTCGAGCGGGACGACATCGTTACCCTCAAAGAGGAGATCAACCTCTGAGGAGAGATGGAAAGGATGGAACAGGAGCTTTTGTCGCGATGATGAAGTCATCAAGTGACCGTACCTGGCTTTGGAATAGAGCCCAGACAGACGCTTTTATTCTAGACCAGATGACCTCAGATTGCTCCCGGGCTGAGGGCCCGGATGTCTAACGACGTAAGCGGGATGCGAAATGATTTAAAGTCTCTCTCGGTATCTGAAGGGGGGCTTGCGGGATTGGTGAAACGACGCTCAACTTTTGCATCACCGGGAGGAGACAATCTCCTCCCGGATTCGCCGCTGCAAATGGTTAGTAAGAGCGCTGATTGTGCCTTTTCTTTTTCTTATAGATCACGTATCCCGTGCCTGCGCCGGCACCTGCGCCGATCAAGGCTCCCTTCTTGCCAGCGATGAGAGCTCCGCCCACCGCCCCTATGGCGGTGCCAATGGCGATATGTTTAGTTTTGCTCGGACGCTGCCGATACCTGCGCTGGCCGAAGGCTTCCGGGCTCACGGCTGCGAACATGAAAACCAAAGCCAGGACCATTGCAAAAATGTTTCTCTTTGTAGCAGAGTTTCTCATTGTCTCCTCCAACCTTCACGGGACTCGGGCTGCGGCGTCATCATTAACCTCTCAAAAGCAAAGCGCCGTCTAAAAATTGGTCCCATTAGTATTCTCTTTGCTTCCATCATCATAGAAATGAAGTAGCAAGCCCAGTGCCACTCACTTGGAACGTCATAAGCAGCGACAGCGGCTGAGCTTATCTACTATCTCGAAATCTCAGTGACGCGCGTTGTGTGGGACACAGCGTATTCGATCGGGCTTTATATGTCCTGATGCGGTACGTAGCGATTAGGTGGAGAGACGATGCAGGAGTGTTGGATCAGGCGGACGTGTTTTTTGAGGTTCGTGGGTTGAGCCGTTTCAATCGGATAACTGCGCTTGCGAGGCGCAGTCTCTCGAAGGGCGCGCGGTCTTGACTGAGAGCTGCAATAGCTCTCGATAGATCACAATTCAGTATCCGGAGGGAAACTCGCTCTGGCGTGGAATGCGGAAACCTGACCTTACGGGACCTTCGGCGCATCGATCCTCAGATCCTTTGCCTCAGTCTTGAATCGTTGGTAATCACTGTATTTGACGATCCCATCCTCAGCGACCCGATCGAAAAGCGTCGGGTATTCAGAGGCCATAATGCGGCTTTCACGCGGCATCCAATTGCCATCCGGAAGGAGCACCATCTCCATGTAAATTGCCGGCGGGACCGTCAGTGGAGTCTTCAGCTCGGAAAGTGACGAGCCTGCCGACGCAGGCCAACCGCTGAGCCTTGTCACGATCCTGTCCTTTGCATCTATCCAAACTCTACCGGTTATTAGCGCAACATACTTCTCCCACCGGTCATAGGTCGCGCCGGGATCAGGAACAAAAGTGAATACTAAATTGTCTCGTCCGTCGATCATTTCGCGACCCACATAAACAAGGGAAGACTTGAGCAAAATCGTGTGCACATCAAGGGTCATTCCACCCCGACTGAATCCGAGAGTTCCCCGAGATGTGGTCATTCGAGGATACATCCCAAGTGGCTTCATCCCTGCGACAGGATGCGGAGAGGCGACCGGCTCGGGCGTCTTCTGTTTGGCAATCCTCTCTTCTGCCTTTTCCAGTTGTTCCCCGGCTTCCTGGCGAACCTTTTGCATTTTCTCGGACGGGACTGGAATGCCATTGCGGCTGGTCATGATCAGCACCCCACGCGTCCCTATGCCATCCTTTAAAGTCGGAATGTAAACCTCGAACACCCGAGTCTCTGACTCCTCCTTTCCCTTCTTATCTTTCGACTGCGAGGTGTACTGCATGACGTAGGTATATTCGATCAGCATATCGCCGGAGCCCTTGCAGTTGGCCTCCTTGGTGAGAGCGATGACGTCGAGCGGGCCTTCGATTTGAGCGGGTACTACTCCTTCGCAGGCCTTGGGAATGGGGCTCGCCAGTTTGCTCACGCCCACGCGGACAGTCTGCGCCAGCCCGGGACTAAAGAGCGCGAGCAAAATGGTGAGGGAGAGCAGGAATTGGGAAATCGTTGTGGTGAGTCGCATCAGCTTTGTTTCTAGGGGCGGGCACCGAAACCGAGCGCCTCAAACCTCGGAGATGCTCAACCCGACCGTTGCTGGACTTCAATTCAGCGTTATGGCAATCGATGCAATTGGTCGCGAAGAACTTTTAGAAGGGATGCTCGATCGGTTTCAGCGACTGTTTTCGTTGTGCTTCGCGACCAGGCGGCGCGGCGAAAACCAAAGGATCGCCAATGCAATGGCAACGAAAATGCGGGCCAAACTCCTGCGACCCATTCGGCTCATTCCATAGTAACCGTCCCGATCCCTGCGCATCCGGGTAACGCGGTTAGAAATGCCAGAACATATAAGATTCTCCGTGAACGATGATTATACGCTATGGCTTGTGGGTTGTCCGACATTGATCACTCCCGATGAGCGCCCTGGGTCGGCGGGGATTCGCTCCGGCCCCTCATGCGGTCTGAGTCGCGTCATGGTATTGAGCGAAGGTTTTCTTGACAATAATCTGCCGCAGACCCTTTATTGTTGCACAATAGAGCAGAGCGCAACGTCACCGGACTTTCGGTAATTGTGTTGTAGGTTCCCCGATTGGACCCGACTTGAGCGATTGAGGATGAGTGAGAATATCAGTAGTGACTGAACCATCGTATCCAGCTTCTCGATTGATCGCTGCCCCGCTGGAGGCGCACTTTGCCCGCCAGGTGGCGGCAGCCTCGCAGTTTGGGCGCGAGGAAGTGGCGCCCGCACCCGACGCTGAGGCAATAGAGAGGATCATCGATGCCGCCTTCTGGGCAAGCCTTCGACGCGAAGAAGGCTACTCCCCGAAAATCTCGCTCGCATTTTTCCCGCCTGAACAGGCGTTGAAGTCCCTGAAGTTCGAACAGCAGCTCCCGCTCACGCCGGAAGCGCTTTCGCGACTGGCTCCCGCGGTGGAGCGCCCCGGGATTCATCTTGGTGTCTGGCGGTCCGGCGGTGAGCTGAGTGTCTGGGGCACCAGCCTGACGATTCCCAGGGCCTGCTTTGTGCTGGAGGTCATTCAACCTGGTCTGCTGGTAGTCAAATATCGGCGCGGCCAGGAGACGGGCAAGTATGTCAATGTCGCCGTGCTCGAGGGTGACCAGATCAAGGTCCTGGACGAGCATGGAACGAGTCTTACCGACTGCCCCGCGCTGGTGACGTCACTGCTCGGCTTCGGTGCCCTCGGATTGGCCGAGCGCGATTCGGTGAATGTTCTGGTGCAATTGGCTGCCTCGATGCGCGCACACGGGCGTGGGGGCTCGCTGCTAGTAGTGCCGCAGGGGCCGGTGGCCTGGCGCTCATCGATCATCTGGCCAACCGCCTATTCGGTCGTGCCTGCCTATATCGAACTGGCCGAACTGGTGCGGCAGGACCTTTCCGCTCGAAGCGAACGGCTTTGGCAGGAGGCGCTGCTTGATGCGGTTGAGGCTGTTGCGGGTCTGACAGCGGTGGACGGGGCCACAGTGATCAGCGAGCAATACGACTTGCTTGCGTTCGGGGCAAAGATCAGACGGCGAGATGCTGGCGTCCGGGTTGAGCAGGTGGTGGTGACGGAGCCGATAGTGGGCGGAATCGCTTCGGTTGTTTCGCCTCTGCAACTCGGGGGCACGAGACATCTTTCGGCGGCGCAGTTTGTGCAGGATCAGCAGGACGCGATTGCGCTGGTTGCGTCGCAGGACGGTCGCTTCACAGTCTTTGCGTGGTCACCATGCGAAGAGATGGTCCACGCGCACCGCGTTGAGACACTGCTTCTTTGAAGAAATGGACAGTGGTCAGTTGCCAGTTGCCAGTTGCCAGTTATCGCCAGTTATCAGTTGTCGGGGCAGCTATCTAAAAGATTGCGCCCCGTTCGGGGCGGG
>JBDTUW010000475.1:0-4206 GCA_040007555.1 Acidobacteriota bacterium
GTTTTCAGATCCAGCCAGGGGAGAGTTGCCTGGTGGTAGAAGATGTTGTGACTACTGGAGGATCGACTCGTGAGGTGATGGAGTTAGTGACGGCGATTGGCGGCAAGGTCGCGGGTGCGGGTTCCCTGATTGACCGCAGCGGGGGGGCGGTTGACCTTGGCGTATCACGCCAGGCATTGGCGGTTCTGAGCGTCCCCGCCTACACCCCGCAGGATTGCCCGCTCTGTGCTGAAGGGTCAGCCGCAATCAAGCCGGGCAGCAGAAGCAAATAGGGCCAGCTCGACCTGGGAGCCATGAACTTCAAGATAACGATTGCCTATGACGGCACAGACTTTACGGGATGGCAGATGCAACCGGGGGCGCAGACGATTCAGGGAGCTCTAACTGAGGCGCTGACCTCGCTTGACGGCGCACCGGTAACTGTATTCGGTGCCGGGAGAACCGACTCGGGCGTCCACGCGGAAGGGCAAGTGGCTTCGTTCGTTCTGACCCGCATTCGCTCGGCGACCCAGATCCGTCATGCGCTTAACGGAATGCTTCCACGCGATATCAGAGTTCTCGAAGCGGCGGCAGCCCCCGATAATTTCCACGCCCGCCGCGATGCGCAAAGCAAAACCTATCGGTATCATTTGTTTACCGCGCGGGCGATGAATCCCTTCCTCAATCGCTTTGCATGGCATTTCCCGTACTCTCTGAATCTGGAGCGATTGCGGCAAGACGCTGCCTTGCTCGTCGGAACGCACGACTTCAGTGCGTTTACAGTAGTCGCGAGCGATGTCAAGACGCGCATCCGAACGCTGACTGCGGTCGAGGTTGGAAGCGAGGGAACGAACCTTCTGCTGCGATTTACGGGCAATGGTTTTCTTCGCTATATGGTGCGGACCATGGTCAGCGCGCTGGTCGATGTAAATCGGGGGCGTTTGCGCTGCGATTCGCTCGAGGAGCTGCTAAAGACAGGCGATCGCCACCTGGCCGGAGCAATGGCTCCAGCCAAAGGGTTGACGATGATGAAAGTCGAGTATTAGTATTACATAACGGTTTGTCGTTGTGACCGTTACCGACCCGCCGGAGTTCCCTAGTCGGGGCTCCCCTGCCGGGGCTCAATGATGGGAGCACGCTATTGGACTTTGCTGGACTGATCAAACCCGGCTCGCGCGATGAAACTCTTCTCAAGCAGATTGACCTGGGCAGGTTGCCGCGGCACGTGGCGCTGATCATGGATGGTAACGGGCGCTGGGCAAAACGCAGGCACCTGCCGCGTGTTGCCGGTCATCGGGCTGGCGTCGAGGCAGTGCGCGCAACCGTTGAGGCAAGTGCGCGTCTTGGGATTGAATACTTGACCCTCTATGCATTTTCGGTCGAAAACTGGAAGCGCCCACCATTCGAGGTCGAGGCATTGATGACGTTTCTCAAGGAATACCTCCGTAAGGAGCTTGAGAACATCCATCGCAATAATATTCGATTTCAGACGATTGGACGAATAACCGAACTGGACGAATCCGTGCAGTTTGAGTTGCGTTCCGCCATTCGCAAGACGGCAAGCAACACTGGAATGATTCTCAACGTCGCGCTCAATTATAGTGGCCGCGTTGAGATCGTCGACGCCTGTCGAGCGCTTGTCGACAAATGTCTGGCAGAGGGTCGCTCTCCTTCAACGTTAACAGAAGCGGACATTTCGCGGCATCTCTATACCGCCAATTTGCCTGATCCTGACTTGCTTGTTCGGACTAGCGGTGAACTTCGGATCAGCAACTTCCTGTTGTGGCAGATCGCTTATTCAGAGATCTACGTGACCGACGTTCACTGGCCCGACTTCCGTAGGGCCGACCTTTTTGATGCGATCATTGACTATCAGAAGCGGGAACGACGCTATGGCGGACTGAGCGATTCTACGCGCCGAGCCGTGGTCAACGCTTCCTGACATGCCGCTCATCAGAGACGGTGACTCGAGCATCTACGGTCAGACTCACCCGACCCTGATGCCGTGCTGATGCCGTGCTGATGCCGTGCTGATGTCGATGCTGATGCCAAGGCTGAAGCCCATGCTCAAGCAATGACGTCTTGCCGCGCGTGCTGAATTCCGGGTGCGCGAATGCTCCCAACGTAACTCTCACACACGATCACCGTATGGCCCGCGTCCTCACTGCAGTTGTCCTATTGCCGATTCTTTTCGCCGCCATCTGGCTCGGCGGCCCGGTTTACTTCTCAGCACTGGCGGCCCTCGGAATCGTTCTCGGGCTAGTCGAGTACTACTCGCTGACACAGAAGGTTGGCGCGCGCAGCGGCTATGTCCTGGGTCTCGCCGCCACGGCAGCTCTGGTCGCCGCTTTCTACACTGGAAGAAACGAGCTCATCGGCCCGATTCTCGCCGCGCTGGTAATTATCGAGTTGATCTCGCAACTGCTCGGCAATCGCGATCTGCCAAGCACCCTCACCGGAAGTGCCGCGACAGTGTTTGGCGTGCTGTACGTGGGTTTGCTGGGAGGATACATCATCGCGCTGCGGGTCATTGAGGATCCCAGACCGCAGATACCGGAAAAGCTCCTGACCCTGTTTTTTATCGTGGTCTTTGCTGGCGATACCGGAGCGTACTACACCGGGAGACTGATTGGCCGGCATCGACTGGCGCCGCGCATCAGCCCTGCCAAAACCGTGGAGGGTGCGATCGGCGGCCTTCTCGGCAATCTGCTGGCGGCGTTCGTGGCACATCTCACCTTCTTCCCCGAACTGCCGCTCAAACATATCGCGCCGCTTTCCCTGGCCATGGGTGTCGGCGGAATCCTCGGTGATCTTTGCGAATCGATGCTTAAGCGGGGAGCCCAAACAAAGGATGCGAGCCAGCTCATCCCAGGTCACGGGGGTCTCCTCGATCGCCTTGACAGCATGCTCTTTAACGCCCCACTGTTGTACTTTTACTACCTAATCCTCCTGCGGTAGGCGAGATCAATGAAGCAAGTCGCGATTCTAGGCTCTACCGGTTCCATCGGAAGAAACACGCTTCGTGTGATCGAGGCGCTCAGCGACGGCTTCGAGGTTGCAGGTCTCGGCGCTGGATCAAACGTAGAGTTGCTGGCGGAACAGATCGATCGGCATCGCCCTCGGATCGTCTCGGTAAATGACGATGAATCGGCCGACAAGCTAAGTATCCTCCTCAGAAATCGTCATCTCAGCGGGCTTCCTCACATCGCGACTGGGGTGGATGGATTGAGCGAGGTTGCGACTGCCGAGGGCGTCGATATCGTCATCGGCGCCGTGGTCGGTGCTCGCGGTCTGCTGCCGACCTATCGCGCACTTGAGGCGGGTCGCCGCGTCGCCCTTGCGAATAAAGAGACCCTTGTCATTGCGGGCGAGTTGATGACGCGTGTCGCGGAGACCTTCGGAGCCGAGCTACTCCCGGTGGATAGTGAGCACAATGCGCTGCATCAGTGCCTTCGAGGCGAGAAGCGCCGGGAGCTTAAACGCCTAATTCTGACGGCCTCGGGTGGCCCGTTTCGCACGTCGACTCCCGAGGCGATCGCGAACGCGAGTCCGGCAGAGGCTCTTCGACATCCCACCTGGCGCATGGGCGACAAGATCACGATCGACTCGGCGACTCTCATGAACAAGGGCCTCGAGGTCATCGAGGCACATTGGTTATTCGATTGCTCGGCTGACGAGATTGACGTCATCATTCATCCCCAGTCGGTGGTGCATTCGATGGTCGAGTTGATTGACGGCTCAATTCTGGCGCAGATGGGTGTCACCGACATGCGCCACGCGATCCAGTACGCACTCACCTATCCAGCAAGACGTGAGGCTTTGCTTCCCCCTCTTGATCTAACCCAGATGGCGAGCCTTGAATTCTATTCGCCGGACACCGTCCGGTTCCCCTGCCTGGCGCTTGCCTACAAGGCTCTTCGCGCTGGCGGGACGATGCCTGCAGTTCTTAATGCCGCGAATGAAGTGGCGGTTGCGGCCTTCCTCGACGAGCGGATTCGATTTGGCGAGATTCCGATGTTGATCGCGGCTGCATGTGAGGCTCACGAGCCTCAGCCGGCGAACAGCCTCGATGCGGTCCTTAGCGCAGACAGCTGGGCGCGGTCGTGGGTCGGCGACCGGATATTGCCTGGCAAGGCGGTCGGTTGTCAGGAAGTAGGGGCCAGGGATCAGGGGTCAGGGATTTGAGTTCGTAGTACCGTCTTTAGGCGGAATCTCGGGATATCGGGG
>JBDTUW010000476.1:0-4203 GCA_040007555.1 Acidobacteriota bacterium
AGCCTTTAGCCGCTGCTCCGCCGAGAACCGTCGCTCACGCGATAGGCTGCCGTGATGCGAAGTGACGTTCTCTTCGCCAATGCGCTCAGCGAGAAAGCGTGCGACACGCTCCGCCATCCTTCGCGTGTTAACGAAGACAAGCGTTGTGCGATGTTGATTGATCAACTCTGCCAGTCGGTCGTAGACCTCGGTCCAGACTTCACCGGACATGACTGCTTCGAGCGGCGAGCGCGGTAACTCGATTGCGAGATCGATCTCGCGTGTATGGCCGACATCGATGATCGCGGGACTCTCGCTCTCACTGCTTGCGCCAAAGAGAAATGACGCAATTTCTTCGATTGGTTTCTGCGTTGCGGACAGGCCGATTCGCTGTAACGGGTGACCGACGAGAGCCTCGAGTCGCTCGATTGAGAGCGACAGATGGGATCCGCGCTTATCGCGAACCAGCGCGTGAATCTCATCGACTATCAGTGTGCGCGCCGTTTTGAGCATTCGGCGCCCACCTTCGCTGGTCAGGAGGAGGTATAGAGATTCCGGGGTCGTGACGGCGATGTGAGGAGGCCGGCGAGTCATCTTTGCCCGGTCGGCAGCCGAGGTATCGCCAGTTCGGACAACCGTGCGAATCTCGAACTCGGGAAGACCCATCTCACGGAGCTTCTGCTGAATTCCTGCGAGAGGTGCCTCAAGGTTGCGCTGGATATCGTTGCTCAGAGCCTTGAGCGGGGAGACATAGATCACCTGAGTAGTGTCATCAAGAGTTCCTTCGATTCCCTGACGGACGAGGTCATCGATTGCGGCGAGAAAGGCGGCGAGGGTTTTTCCCGAGCCGGTGGGAGCCGCGATCAGTGTATTTCGTCGATCTTTGATCGCGGGCCACGCCTGCGCCTGCGGCTCAGTGGACCCGGTAAACTGCTCGTTAAACCACGCGGCAACTGCTGGATGAAATTTGATAAGGCTCATGAAGTCATCACCAGTGATAAGCTTAACCTCGTTGGGCTTGGGAAGCCAAATGGGGAACAGGGCTGAGACTGCCGGGCAGGGACAACAGGGACAACAGCGATCGCACGAACTGTAGGGACAAGGTGACATCGGCAATTGGCAATTCAACTGGCGACGTTCGGACAGAATTATTGACACTATCCTGATGACCGGGACCAGGCAGGTAATGGTGGGCCGTTGAACCCTCGAGCTTCCGTTTCAATGAATCGCTGCAGTCCCTGCCGTTCCTGTTTGTCCTTGCTGTCATTTCCGTCATCACATCAGCCGCATGATCCCAGTCACAAACCCATCATTCCGTCACCCGAGAATTGTTCTCACGTTGGCTGCCGCTGTTTCTGGGCTCGAGAACAGTCCGATCCCAGCGACGCCTGCGGCCCCACAGGCCAGCACTTCGCGAAAGTTCTCGAGATCTATCCCGCCAATTCCAAGAACCGGTACCCTGACTCCTCTCACCACTTCCTCAAATGTGCGCAACCCGATCGGTGGACCAAACTCGCGCTTCGATTTCGTCTCATAAATCGGTCCACAGACAATAAAGTCACTATCAGATGCAGCTTCAGTCGCCTCTTTGATCGTGTGCGTTGAGACCCCGATGAGCAGGTCGCTTCGACCCTTCTCAATCGCCAACTGCCGTGCTTCGCGCGGTCGTAGTGATGCAACTCTCAAATGGACACCGTCGGCCCCGCTCCCAATGGCAACATCGATATCGTGGTTGACAAAGACCATGCCGCCGCGTGGACGCGCTACCTCGATCACCGCGCTGACGAACGCAGATAGTTGTACCCGGTCGAGGCCACGTTCTCGAATCTGAATCAATTGGCAGCCGGCGTTGACCGCAGCGTCGATCGCGCGCAGTTGGACGTCAATTGCCGTCGACTGATGGTCCGGGGGGTGGTGGAACGCTAGACGATCGGTGATCAGGTAGACGAGGGGGTGTCGCGTTGGCAGGATCGGGGATGGCGGCCTTTGCTGGTTCATGCGGTGGTGCTTCCCATGCCGAAAAGGCACGCACGCTCTCGCGAAAACGATAGCCTTCCCAGACGCCGGCGGCGAGATTGATCACGCCAAGTGCAGTCACGGCACCACGCGTATAGCCGCTCTGTACAAGCTCTCCCAGCCACGCGGCGTGCATCTTGCCCGTCAGAAAATATAGAAAGAAGTTGTCATCCCAATAAGGCGTCCAGGGCAGGATCATGAGCAGTATCCCGACCTCGAAACAAATGAGAATATAGACAATGACAGTGAGTTTGGCAGGCATTTGCTCGTGTGTTTTCCGCGGTTCAGCCATCTCCTTTACTCGCGGCCAGAATAACAGTTGCAGTGTTTCGCCGCAACGAAGCTATGCAGCGCCATTCCCAAAATTGCGCTACTGCCCTCCATTCTAACCGGTGGCTTGTTGTTGACTGTAGTTGAGCTACGGGAGGTCGCGCGCTAGCGTTAACTGGACGTGCTCACGTTGGCGTGAAACTGCGAGGACGATGGGCTGCTCGCCCGTCTCATCAAGGCCCTTGAGAAGCGAGACGACATCGTTAACCGGCACCTTGCCAATCGCGACGATGACATCACCTGCCCGAAGGCCAGCACGGGCAGCGCGGTCTGTCTCGGTGACGGCCGTCACCAGCAGACCGCTCGAGACCGCAAAGTATCTCATCAACTGCGTTGTCAACGGCTCCACATCGATGCCGTAGCGAACTCGAAGCTTCACCTCAGGTGGTGCCGGGCGCAGGATGTTGTCCATGATCGAGCGCATCGCCGTCACCTTTGGTTCGATCACGCGACGCTGCGGATCATTTGCCTCCAACGACCGCAACTGATCTTCCAGACCTCTCAGCTGCCTTGCAAGGGCGGCCGGTTGCTGACCTTTCTCGTCGGAAGGTGCCGGAATCAGCTTCGCATGCAGCACTTTGTATTCGCCACCGCGACGAAGTCGAAGTGAGACGTCGCTATGTGGAGACAATTTCCTCAATGCCGTACTCAGCTGCTCAACCGAAGCGATCGAACGATCATTAATAGCGACGAGGACATCCTGAGTCTGTATCCCGGCTTTCTCGGCCGGGCTATCGGGAAGCACGCCGGTTACCCTCACCCCCAGATCGGGGCTGGCATTTCGCAACGGGTTGGCGATTGGGGCGAACATGGTCACGCCGGTCGCCCCCAGCCAGCCGTGTGCGAGGCTATCCTGAGATTGGATCACTGCCGTGGCGATACCATTGATTCTCGCCATCGAGTAGACAAGATTCTGGCCCTCATCAGTGGTATCACTGATGGCGACACCAAAGAGCGCGCCCTCACTATCAACGACCACGCTTCCATCCTGGATCGCAGTTAACCTGGGAGAGAGAAGTCTGAAAAGAGGCTGGCTCACCTGGTAACGGAAATCACCCACAGCTCGCGCCACACGTCCGGCAAGTGCATGAATACGAGGGCGCGCGAACCCCATCGACGGCGACTGAGTCTGCGCCTGTGCTGCGTTGAAGCCGAACAAATGCACGGGCCGCGTGGTCTGCGCGGTCTCTTTCGAGACCGCTGTCGGAGGGGCGAATCCCTCGCCCGCGACCTCGAGGACGCTCAGTCCCGTAGCAGCGTCGAGCCCGATGAACCTTGCCTTGGTCGGGCGTCCCGACTGCGGAGTAACGACGACTGATTGCGGGGGGTTCTTTGGACCAATGCCGATCAGACGCGTGACAATATGCCCCGAGTTGTCGAGTACGAGTCCCAGCGTGATATTTCTCGTGAGCATTGGCGGCAGTGGCTCGCCATCAAGAGTCAGCAGATTCTCTTCGCTCCCCAGCTGCTGGCTCAGGTCGATGGTTTGCATGACATAGACCAGCGCAGCCGGTGGCGTGACCGCCGTCGTACTCTCGCCTTGCTCCGGCCATGCAGGGTGCACCTCAGTCGCAGGCCGACGAAGGCCGTGGGCCAACCCCTGGGCCAACGGGGCCGGGCTCACGACCGACAAAGCCAACAGTATGAGAAGAATCAGCCGGTGCATCTTAAATCCGTTGCCGAGCCTAGAACGTTACGACACTCTGCGAGGAGACCGGCCGCGAACCAGCGCTGGCCAGTTGCGCCCCAAATGCGACCTGTCCACGTCGCGGGATGACCACTGAGCGAGATGCACCTGGTCCACCAGCTCTACCAGGCTGATAGATGAGAATCTCCTGTACACCAGACAACTCAGACGACCCCGTCATCCCTGTTAGC
>JBDTUW010000477.1:0-4194 GCA_040007555.1 Acidobacteriota bacterium
ATAAATGCATCTCATTCAACATTGACGATTTGTTGGCCGTCGAGAGCCGCAAGAAGTGCCTTCACGGCCGCCTCGAGCGCCAGCGAATTCTTGGATTCAAGGGTCAACTTGACTCGGAAATCCGCAGTTGAGAAATTCGGGTAGGATCCAATCGCGACTTCGGGAAAGGCGCGGACCACGGTGTTCAGCCGCTCAGCGATGTCGAACTCGTCCTCGAGAGTCGTGACTGACCGCAGGAAAAAAGGTGCGACGCGAAACATCTCACGAATCGCCAGGAACTTTTCTCGAAAGAGTTCGGGCACGCCCGGGAGGATGTACACATTGTGACAGAGCAGCACAGGCCATCGCAGGTCGGGTGCTTCAATCAATTCCGATCCATCTGGTACGTTGGCCATCGCCAGGCGGGACTCTTCGGCCGCGGCACCGAAATGGGCGAGAATTCTCGCCTCCAGCAATGGATGCCGCACCACTTCGACATCGAATGCACGAGCGATGCCGAGGATGGTGACATCGTCGTGAGTCGGTCCGACGCCGCCCGATGTGAAGAGGAAATCGACCGTCGGTGACAGCAGCCGCACACCGTTTGCCACCTCTTCAATGATGTCGGGAATGACCTGAATGCCACGCAGCGAAACCCCAAGATCGCGCAATTCACTGATCAGAAAACGCGCGTTGAGATCGTCCGTCTTGCCGCTAAGAATTTCATCGCCGATCACGAGGATCGCCGCGGATGCAACGCTCATCCACCTATGATAGCCACTCTCGATCGACGCAGGCAAGCTGAGGTGCCCGGCTCACCAGCGATCACGAGTGTAGATACGCGATGGTTGCCGCCAACTGCACTTCACGAAGGGCAACTTGATGCTGTCGGGCTGCCTTCAGACAATCATCGAACTCCGGCGCGTGGTTGAGCTGCTGTCCGTTCGAGTCGCGCGCGACCTTGATTCGGATCTCGCCAAACGGGGTCGTGACGATTACTGAATGCCGGTTCAACACGTCTCGCTGCTCGAATCGGTACCGCACGCCGAGGGTCGTGGTCTCGGTAAAGAGAATCGCCGACAGTCGCTCGCGATCTTCAGGCCTTCCGAGGACAGTCATCAGCACTCCGGGACGGCCCTTCTTCATGTGGACGGGCACATAGAAGACATCCAGCGCTCCCTCTGCAAACAGGCGTTCAAGCACGTAGCCAAAGAGTTGTGGGTTAAGGTCATCGATATTGGTTTCGATGACGACGATTTCAGTTGGTGTACTGGTGATGTCGTCGCTCCCGAGAAAGACGCGAAGGACGTTTGGAAAGCGGGGATACTCGCGCGAGCCGGCCCCATAGCCAATCCTTTCGATGCGCAAACCCTTCAGAGGGCCAAAACTCTCGGCGACCGAGGCGACGATCGCTGCCCCGGTTGGCGTCACTAGTTCACCCTCGATCGCTCCTGAATAGACCGGAATGTCGCGAAGCAACTCGGCAGTGGCTGGCCCAGGTACGGGGTATGTTCCGTGCGCGCACTCGAATGAGCCGGACCCGAGATGAAGCGCGGAGCAGCGGACCCGATCAACTTTGAGCAAATCGAGGCCAATTGAGGCGCCAACGATGTCGACGATCGAATCGATGGCGCCAATCTCGTGAAACTGAACCGCCTCGATTGGGACGCTATGAACCTTCGCCTCGGCTTCGCCAAGCCTTTGAAATATGCCCAGTGCTCGTTGCTTCACCCGGCTGTCCAGCGACGCGCGTTCAATCATCTGGCGTATCGAAGATAGTGTCCGATGGTCATGAGCATGGCTGTGACCGTGGTCATGTTCATTCTCATGTTTGTGTGCGTGTTTTCCGGCCTGCTCTCCAGTCGCGGGGTCGACAATGACGTCGAATTTTGTCGCTGAGATGCCGCTTCGGTCGACGCGGGCAGCTTCCAGATGGTATCCCGGAAGATCGAGTTTTCGAAGCTCGAGGTTGAGGGCTTCAAGTTCGAGGCCGCTGTCGAGCAGCGCCCCGAGGAACATGTCTCCACTCACTCCGGCAAAGCAATCGAGATAGAGAGTGCGCATAATGATCGCTCATTCCCGTCACGGAGATCACGGCCATCGCGGCCATCGCGGCCGTTACGGAAAGATAGTTACCTTTGTCTTGAGTGGAAGTCTCGCGAAGAGATACTCGATGTCCTGATTCTCCAGTGCGATGCACCCAGCCGTCCAGTCACCCGTGGTTCCGCCTCCGTGTATGAAGATGTCTCCTCCTAGCGCCGTGTTTTGTGGGGGCTTCTCCAGTTGCCTGATGGCGCGGATGATCGATTGATACTGGGTGCGTGTGAGCAGCCCTCTTGTCAGGCCAACAGACGCATCCGATGCGTTCGGATAGCTAATCCCCAATGAGAGATGGTACCGGCTCGCGGCATTGCGGTGAGTAATGTAGTACTCCCCCTCGGGCGTTGCACCATCTCCCTGCTTCGTTTTGCTTCCTGTCGGCTGACTCCCGAGCCCTACCTTGAGGGTCCGATCTAATTCCTCACCCCCACCAACGCTTCGAAAAACGAGAAGGCGACGTTCCCCCTTGTTGATCACCAATCTGAACGTTGCCTCGCGCGGCTCAATCTGCATCCGGTGCTCCCCCGTCGCCGGTCCCCTGACCCCAAAGCCACCCGCCAAAGCAAGCAGAGCAGATGAGTCAAGGAGAGGGCGCTTATCCATGCTTATCTGCACAATCAAGTATGCCCGTGACTGAGCACGTCCTCAACCTCAACTGCGGCGCCGAGCGAGCGGTCAATGCAATCGCCGAGAGAAACGCCCCGAAGATAATTGCCGAGTAGGGAGAGCCCCTTGTTGTGGGAGAGCCGGTCCTCGATCGCTTTCACTCGCTTCAAGTGACCGATCTCATACTGCGGGATCGCGCTGTTGTAGCGGGTTATCGGCAACGGAGCAGCGTGCCCACTAACATTGAGTACTTTGCGCAGATCGCGTTCAACGATCGCGATCAGCTCCTCGTCCGCGAGCCTTGCCGCTTCCGGATCGTTTGCGCCACCTATGAAAGTTGTCATGACGACAAAGTCCGACGGAGCGCGTCCAGGGAAGAGGCTCGAGTTCCAGATCGATCCGAGGATTCGCAACCCTGCCTTTGGCGGCGCGAGAAACCCGAAGCCATCGAGAGCATGGCCTATCTGATCGCGTCGATATGCGACCGGAACGCAGGCCAGTGAGTTATATGCGATTTCACCAAGCAACGAAGACAGCTCTGGATCCAGGGTGCTGACCGCACGGGCAGTGACGAATGCCGGAGTGGCCATCAACAGGTGCGGTGTCGACAAAGTCTGTCGTCGGCCTTCCGCTACGACCTGCAACTCAAACGAATTCGTCCCTTCCGTTTCCCGCAGCTGGATCTTCTCAACATTGGTACGCAGGAACAAATGGTCCTTCAGATCGAGCGCGAGAGCCGCGGTAAGTGTCTCGAGTCCACCGGCAAACGAACAAAGGCGATATGGGCGCATCGATGGCTGCGTGTCACGCGAACGGCGGGCCGTTGCTGCGGCGCGAAGCAGCCCGCGTGAGACGCTACCTCCTTGTGTCTCCAAATCAGCGAGGCGTCCGAGTGTCGCCCTCATACTCAGACGTTCTACATTGCCGGCGTATATACCTGAGACGAATGGCGCGACCAGATGGTCGAGGACCTCAGGGCCCAATCTCCTGCGAACAAAGGAAGCGATACTCTCTTCATCGGATTCCTCGTATGGCGGGATGAATGGTTCCGCCAGTAGTCTGACCTTCGCTCGCAGGGACAGGAGGTTGGTCTTCATCGCTGCGAGGGGGTCGATTGGAACCGGATGGAGCCGGTTGTGACAATAAACATACGCTGCAGCGGATGGGTTTGCCGTCTGCAAATCGCTTCGAAGGCCGAGCTCATCAACAAGGGCGAGGAAAGGCCGGGTTCCGCGCAAACTGTTCGGGCCCCGCTCAATGAGATATCCATTTGCGTGGAGACTCTCAATCACACCGCCAGCGCGGCCAGCGCTTT
Source organism: Acidobacteriota bacterium (assembly GCA_040007555.1). GTDB lineage: Bacteria > Acidobacteriota > Blastocatellia > RBC074 > RBC074 > JANNRD01. The sequence goes on from JBDTUW010000477.1 coordinate 4,001, forward strand.
CAATAACCGCCACTTTTCGACCAAGTCGACGTAGCCGGTAGGCCGCAACAAGTCCCGAGATGCCGGCGCCGACGATGATTGCCTCAAAATTCATTTGACTCTCTGATCCTGAGTCAATTGGATGGGTCATTGCCGACAAGATCGTTCTGTCCCGATGAGAACCGTTCGACGACGAGATCAGCGAGAGCGCTGAT
>JBDTUW010000478.1:0-4171 GCA_040007555.1 Acidobacteriota bacterium
ACCGCCCCGCGCGCTGCGCCACACCACTGCTCAGCAGCGATGCTCGCGGGTGCACGGCTGATGAGCAGTATCGGCCCTCCCTTACGTGCTGCCTTCTCTGACAGGGACAAGTGGGCCTCGATTGCTTCCCTGAGATCAACTCCGCTCCAAGCCATCGCGGTCGCCGGATCCCCGGTACGTTTCGTGACAGTTACCCGTTCATCTGTTGGACCTACGGAGCCGGGAACACTCACACCGATGGCTCCAGGCCAGATTCTCGATGCTTCGGGCGTTGACGCCAGCTCACGCAAGAGCTTGACGATGACCAACGCTACCGGGCGTACGCCCAATTGCGTGAGCTCGGCCTTTGTTTCAATCAGGACACGGCCCCGCGCATCGACAATCCCTGCAGTCGCCACTTGCCTTTCGAGCGCAACCGCAGCGACCAGCCAATCTGTGTTTGAAGCATTCGAGGACTTCCGAGTTACCGGATTCTTCAAGACGGCATCTCCCCTCTGACCAACATTTTTTGACGAAGACTCAGGCCGCCGGTATTATACATTGCTGGATTGATGCTTTTGCCGGGAAAACAATCTTGGAGGAATCTGAAGCAAACCATGTATCGCACTTTAGCTGTTCTTCTGATCTTCGTGCTGATGATGGCCGGGTGCAACCCGGGTAAGAACGAAGCGCCAGGCCGTAGCGCCAGCTCGCCAACACCTTATGTTGCTTCCACCCCTGAGCCGTCGGCATCCAAGTCGGTGATGACAGAGGGCATGACTACGACGCCCAGCGGTCTCCAATATCAGGAAATCGAAGTCGGTACCGGCGTTCGTCCGTTATTCAACCAGACTGTACGCGTCCGTTATTCAGGCACTTTTCCCGATGGAGTCGTTTTCGACTCCAATCTGGGAGACGGGAAAGCGCCGCTTGAATTCACACTGGGTCGCAGGGAAGTTATCAAAGGATGGGAGATGGGTATCGGCGGCGGACCGGGCATTCCCCCGATGCAAGTGGGTGGACGCCGCAAGTTGATCGTTCCTCCGGACCTCGGGTACGGCAGCGGACCTTACGGGCCTATTCCAGCAAACTCGACACTGCTCTTTGACGTCACTCTTGTCGGCATCAAACGATAGCCCGCGTTACCGTATCTGAGAAAAGCTTGTCGGTCGCAGGAAGGATGTCTCTGAATTCGAGACCACCTCCGAATACCTCCGTAGGGCTATCGCGGAAAACGGGCGCCACAGTAGAGCAGTCTTACGTTGCGGCAATGGCGAGAGCCGTTCGGTTCAAACCTTACTCCAGCACTGCTGTTGCTTCTATCTCGACCAGAAAGTCTGCTGTTGCAAGAGCTGATACGCCAATCCATGTACTGACTGGGCGACTTGCAGCAGGGAAGAATTCTCGCAAGGCATCACCAATCGCGTTAGCCTTCTCTGGCTCATAGTCAACGATGTATAGACGCAAGGCAACCACATCCGCCAGGGTTCCACCTGCAGCCTCCACTGCAATTCGCACATTGCGTAGCGCCTGCCTCATCTGCTCAGCAAGGTTCGCTTCTCCGATGATTCTCTTCTCCGAATCCCAGGCAGTTTGGCCAGAGATATAGATCGTCTTCGTACCACTGGCGATGACTATCTGCGAAAAGCCATGTGGGAGGCTCGGGAAGAGAGTGTCTGGATTGAGATATTGCTTTGGCATTTCACCTGAATGGGACCAGATCTGCGCGTTGAATGCCTCATCGTAGGTTACGTCACCCCGCGGATGCGGGCCTCCGAAGCGCAAGCAAAGAAAGAACTCAGCTGGCGCACCTGGAAGAACAAGATCGGGAATGGCGACGAATCCGAACCGACCATAGTACCCAAGTGCCCCGAGTAGCACGCAGCCCCGTGCCTCGCGAGCTCTGAGGGTCGCCAAGCCTTGATGAACCAGCGCCTGACCAGCGCCGCGTCCCTGAAACGGAGGCGACACCGAAAGTGGACAAAGGCCATACCAACCTTTGCAACCGTCAGAGATCGTGACAGGGGAGAATGCTATGTGACCTATGACCTGGCTTTCAGACTCCGCGGCGACCGCAAGTCGTCGGACTTCGGTCGAATCATAACCTTGGATCGGACCTTGTCAAGGTCGTCGGGTAAGTCGAGAGCGAGAAGGGCATCGATCACGGGCGCGCGATAGCTCCAGAGCGGCCTAGCCGCAGTCCGCGCCAGGGAGTAGCGGTGATTTGCTGCCCTTGTTGATCGAACAGCACTACACGCCAACGCAAGTCCCCGCCATTGGCTCTTGTCCGCAACCAGGAAGGCGCGCGGTAGTTTCCAGTTCTGACCGGCAACAGGACATTGAGCACCGGCTTTTCACTCTCGTCTTTGATCTCCAATCTAACGAAAGCGCCAGATTGACTTTCGGTCCAGGCGAAAGCCAGCAACTGCCCGTCTCCAACCGTTGCACTATCCGCGGGCGTCACCAATGTAAGTGGCCCGGTGGCCTGGCTCTCCCCTTTACCGACGAAATAACGCAGAACTGGGAGGGCAAATCCCGCCAGCGCCCCGCTGTGCACAATCCCTGGCCCGACGCCAATCGCGGCCAAATCTGAATCTGCTTCCTTGTCATCGCTGGCCTCGATCCGCAGCAGCAACAAATACGCACCTTCGATGTCGCGCGGCAGCCGTGTCGGAACGGGGCCTTCGATCGTAAAGCGTCCGACGGGAGGGAGGAAGACGTTGAAGCGACTCAGCTGCGTGTAGCGGCGCTGGGTGCCGCGCTGCTCGAATGGCAACGATCCTTCGGGCAGCAAATCGAGATCGCTCGGGAACTCTTCGCCGGGCATGACTACTTCCCAACGACCTTTCAGGCGACCTGTGCCGTTGTAGGCGATGTTCGCTTTGACCTTCGGCGGAAGCGTCCCTGGCCGCACGAGCACAATGGGTAAATCGGGTTCAAACAAAAGTTGTACATCAGTTAGGGCGAAAGGCGTGCGCGCTCCTCCGCTGGCGAGGCGACAGGTGACGATGACGTACTCATCCGGTCCGACGGCGGTGTTGACGAAGCGGCGAACGTAGAAGAACCGCGAGTCGGCACCATCCACGGCTGCCTGGTATGCTCGCCGGGACACTGATGGCGGGATCGACATGACATCGGTAAAGCCCAGCGTTCCACTCGATCGAGACAAATTGTAACGCGAGGGCAATGAACCAAAGATCGTCGCCGGATCGCATTTCAAACCCAGGTCGGGCACCGCGGAAATCAGCTCACCGCACCAGGTTGCCTCCGCCGGAATCAACTTGCCTCCAACCTGGCCATAGGTGAGAAAGGCAGTTGTGCCAGTGTTGGGATTGACGTTGACGCCGGTTGGATTGACTTTGATGTTTTGTGCCTGTGCACTACCGGCGATAAGTGCGCAAAGGCTGATGACGATCAGAGTGCGTAACATGGTTGCTCCCAAGTCTCAAAAGGTCAGATTGATGCCCGTGTTGAAAGTACAGACTTTGGTGAGAGTGTTGACCGCGAATAAGCGGTCGCGTGTGCGCGCGAAACGATTCGTGTAGCGAAGGAAAAACTGAGCCTGCAAACGACTGCCCGCGACCTTTTTCCAGATTGGGTGTTCCGCGTCAAGGCGATAAGACCATTGCGCATCGCCTTCGATGCTTCGGTTGCTCGATATACGCGCCAGGTCGCCCGCGCCAATCGTCGAGAGGTTGAGCGCGAAGGTCGCTCGCGTTGTCATTCGCCAGTTGGTGCTGATGGCGTAGCGCTGCGTGTGATCGGTGCGTTGAAATTCAAAGTTCTTAGCCCGCTCGTCACTGATCTCGAGATTGATATCGAACGATGGTGTCGGATTGACTCCGAGCGTCACCCCGCTAACCAGATTCACGAGATCGGCAAGCTCACGGCCGGGCTGGCGATTGTCCTGAAATGAGCGATTGAACCGGTATCCGAGCCGCCACTTAGTAAACTGCCAATCGGCGCTCAGGTTGTAATTGAGGCTCATCTGATCGGGTACCAGATCTGGCCGGAATGCGCCGTTGATGGGAAGGAATGCACCGGCTTGATGGACGCGGTCGAGCGTGAAGGCCAGACGGGGCAACCAGGGATAGGACCGAGCGTTTATTGGACCGTTTGCCTGCCCAGTCGTCTGCCCGGTCGTCTGCCCGGTCGTCTGATCGCGCGTTTGCTGCGTCCGGGCGATGAACGG
>JBDTUW010000479.1:0-4170 GCA_040007555.1 Acidobacteriota bacterium
TTGCTTTCCGTCTATATGAGCCAGAATCGCGGCAACGTGATCCTTCAATGTCGCATCGCCGGAGATAATCGTCGCCGCCGGATACTCGGCCTTGAGCGCGGTCGTCAGATCGTCGTCACTATTGCCAAATTGGACCGAGCAGACGCCTCGATCGGTAGCGGCTACCAGCAGACGGCCAAGCCGCGAAGTTGCAATTGTGTAGTTGATGTTCATGTCTTTACCACCACGCCGGTAACTGGCTGGCGTCATGCCCATTCTTTCTCCCGCTTTTTCATAGAGCCGGCTGCTCGAGCCGTAGCCTGCGTCATACATCGCAGTCGTGATATCGGCGCCTTCTCTGACCCGCGTCTTGAACTGATTGAGGCGCAGCGCTGCCGCGTATTGATGGGGAGTAATCCCGGTGATCTCCTTGAATGTGCGCTGGAGATGATGCGGGCTGACGCCGATCTTTGTGCCCAGCTCTTCGAGCGAGAGAGTTGTATCCGTTGCCGCGTCGATCAGACCGCAGACTTTCAAGACAAGCTCGGCACCGGCGTCGCGCAAAGCGGTCTCACGCGGCTTACAGCGTTTGCAGCTGCGATAACCGAGGGATTCTGCTATCTCAGGCGACTCGAAGAAGACTACGCGGTCGCGCCGCGGTCTGCGCGATGGGCATGAAGGACGGCAGTAGATGTGTGTTGAGTTGACGCCGTAAAAGAAGGTCGAATCAAAGCGCGTGTCTCTTGAAGCGACCGCCTCCCAGCGAAGGGCATCCGTGCCTGGATGTGTTGCGTTATTCATTGAAGCCTCCTACGCCTCAATATAGCGAGCAGCCCTCGCGGTATCTATCCGGATCTTGGCATCGAAGTGGAGGCGCTCTCCGCGCCGCTCGCGTTGAATTAGTGCAGCAAGACGTCCTCACGACCGGCGGCGCGTAAATCGCTTCCAGATCGCCCACGCCGCAATCAGCGGCCACGTAGAAATCACTGCCCCAACCGCGAAGGCACTCCCTGCCGGTCCAAACAGCATCTGCTGCATCTGCGAGAACGCCCGGTCATTGATCAAGTACGTCCACGTCGAAGCTGGTCCCTCAATCCTCTCCTCACCCAGGGTGATGCCGTCAGCCGACATCTCCAGTTTCGCAAAGGTCCCGAGTATCCGCTCCTCGATCTTCTGTTGCACCTTCCAGAACCCCTCGGCAGCCTGCTTATGAAACTCCAGCAGCGGGTCCTTCCTTCTCAACTCTTCCAGATGTATGCCCTCGCGCAATTGCGTCACAAAAGAGAGATGTTCCGACCAGCATTCGTCGATGTGATGCAGGGTGATCGCGCGTTCGACCTGTTCGACCGCGTGCGCACCGAACCTTTCGCACAACTCGCGATAGCGGTCTGGCAATCCACTGGCGCAAAGCTCAACTGATTCTTCCTCAAGGAGCACTGCCATTCGCCATTCGTGAATCCGTTTCCGCTGTTCCTCGATTGGCGCGGAATAGCGAGCGAGGGTCTTGCGGATCTCGTAATTCTGACCATCGACGGTTCGCTGCAGCCGCTCGACCTCGCCGCGAACCACAGGGTTATCGATCGGAGCGTCCTGGTGAGACGGGCGAATCTTTTCGGGAATCAATCTCTCGATGCCGAAACGCTTCATGAGATCGTCTTCGAGACTGACAAAGAAACGCGAGGTGCCGGGGTCGCCCTGCCGGCCCGCGCGTCCCCGCAGCTGATTATCGATCCGGCGACTCTCGTGCCTGTTTGTCCCGATGACATAAAGACCGCCAATCTCAACGACAACGGCGCGATCTTTCTCACTTGCGCCGCCGAGCTTAATATCGGTGCCGCGCCCAGCCATGTTGGTCGAGATCGTCACGGCTCCCAAAGCGCCAGCCTGAGCGATGATTTCAGCTTCCGCTTCATCGTTCTTCGCATTCAGGATGCGACACTCGACACCTGCGTCGCCGAGCCTCGTGGCAAGCGCCTCGGATTCCTCGATCGTACTCGTGCCTACAAGGATGGGACGACGTGAGGCGTGAAGACGCCCGATCTCGCGGACAAGCTGACGATTCTTAGCCTCTTTGTGAGTAAACAACACATCAGGTTGGTCTTCACGAATGCATAACCGATTCGCAGGAATATGCACCACATTGAGGTCATAAAGGTTCTTGAACTCCTCAGCAGAAGTCTGTGCCGTCGCCGTCATGCCGCTGAGTTTGGTGTAGTGCCCGAGAAAATGCTGAAGCGTCGTCGAACCGAGAACCCGGCCCCCCGGACGTATCTCGAGACCTTCTTTGGCTTCGAGCGCCGCCTGCAGCCCGTCGGGCCAGCGACGGTCCTCGACCACACGGCCGGTGAACTCATCGACCAGCTCGATGCGGCCATCGCGTACGATGTAGTCGACGTCGCGCCGCAGCAGCGCTCGCACGTGAAGCGCCTGGTTGACCTCAGTCAGCCGCAGGAAGTTCTCGGTCGCGTGAAGATCACCGCAGGCGAGCGCCTTCTCGAGCAAGTTGATCCCGGACTCGGTGAGGAACACGTTTCGCGCGTTCTGATCCGTTTCCCAGTCCGTTTCCGGATTGAGCTGGCCGACCAGACCTGCGATCCGATACGGGCTGGTTTCCGAACCGACTCGATTACCGGCAATGACGAGCGGCGATCTCGCTTCATCGATCAGTATCGAGTCCGCTTCATCGATGATCGCGTAGTTGAATCCGCGATGCACCAGGTCCTCGCGTCTGCGTGCGAGGTGCATCCGCAGAAAATCAAAAGCCGCCTCCTTAGCGGTGGCGTAGGTGATATCGGCCAGGTACGCATCGCGCCTCTCCTCGAGCGACATGCCCTCCTGAATGAAAGCGACACTCAATCCGAGGAACTTGTAGACAGGACCCATCCACATCGCATCGCGGCGCGCAAGGTAATCGTTGAACGTCAGGACGTGCACTCCACGGCCGCTTAGTGCATTCAATGTGGCGGGCAAAACTGCAACGAGAGTTTTGCCTTCGCCGGTCTGCATCTCAACGAGTTTGCCGTGATGGAGAGCGGCGGCGGCGATGACTTGAACATCGTATGGACGCAAACCGAGGACTCGATGCGCGGCTTCCCGCGCAAGCGCAAACACGACGAGCAATAGTTGATCGGGTGAGACGCCAGCTTGCGTGCGAGCTTTTGCATCTGCGGCGCGCCGTTTAAGCGCAGCATCGGACTCTTTGGTGAGCTCCGCGTATTCGAGCCCTATGGCACGGAGCGCAGTTTCGTAAACGGTGAGGTTGGTTTCGATCGGTCCACCGCGCCATTCCTGCAAACGTCGTTTCCAGGCGTTACTGCTCATCGGATTGGTCTACGATCACGTGCGTGGTTGAGTTGCAGAGGAGGTGGATGCGCGGTTTGCATTGTCACTCTTGCCATACCAGGTAATTTCGCCGGTGAGGGATTTAAGAAACTCGACGAGGTCCGCTTTTTCCTGCGGGTTCAGATTGAGCGCCTTGATCTTGGGAGAGAGCCACGGGTTTGGCTGGCAGCCTTTATCGTAGTAGTCGATTACCTCTTCGAGAGTCTTGAGTGAGCCATCGCTCATATATGGAGCGGTGTTTGTCAGCTCGCGAAGAGTGGGTGTCTTGAATGCGCCCTGGTGTCCTTCAACTTTGGTGACAGCAAAGTGTCCGGGATCGGGTTTCTTTGTCTGAGAACCGATGCCGAGGTTATGAAATATCTCGTCCGAGAAATTGAAGGACAGATGACACGCCGCGCAGTTGGCTTTGCCTAGAAAGAGCCGGTATCCACGCGCCGCGGACTCACTGACGGCAGTCTTGTCGCCGTTAACAAAGTGATCGAAGGGGCTGTTGCCGGAGAAGATCGTCCGTTCAAAGCTCGCGATTGCCTGCGAGAGATTCTTCTCGGTGATACCGGGGCGATCAGGGAAGGCAAGATTGAACCCTTCGACGTAGCTCTTATCTTTTTTCAGCCTGCGAATGACGGCATTGATGTTGGGATTCGCCATCTCGACGGGATTGGTGATCGGCATGAGAGCCTGATCCTCGAGAGTAGCAGCCCGGCCATCCCAGAACTGAGAACGGCTAAAGGCACGATTGATTATTGTAGGCGCCTGCCGAGAGCCCTTTTGGCCCTTGAACCCGATCGAGACGCGATTGGGATCGGCGAACCCTTTGGCAGGGAGGTGGCAGGACGCGCAGGAGACGGT